>NZ_JAMQOL010000030.1:0-168178 GCF_023717965.1 Paractinoplanes hotanensis
CGGCAACCACACCAACCACGACGTCCCAGGCCTGGCCAGCCGCCCAACCACCCAACACCGCAACCGGCGGCAACCACACCAACCACGACGTCCCAGGCCTGGCCAGCCGCCCAACCACCCAACACCGCAACCGGCGGCAACCACGACACTCCCAGGCCCGGCCAAGACCGCCCTCTCGCTGCCTCCCCTAAGATGACCCCGCGATGAGTGCCACGTTGATTGCCCGGGATCTCGCCGCTGGGCACGGCGACCGCGTTCTGTTCTCCGGCCTCGACCTGGTGGTAGCCCCAGGCGACGTCATCGGCCTGGTCGGGGTGAACGGCGCCGGCAAAACCACCCTCCTGCGCACCCTGGCCGGACTGGTGCCGGTCGAGAGCGGCACAGTCACCCTGAGCCCGCCCACGGCGAACGTCGGCTACCTCCCGCAGGAACGGGAGCGCCGCGAAGGCGAGACCGTGCGCGGCTTCTTGGCCCGGCGCACCGGCGTCGGGCCCGCCCAACTGGCTCTCGACAGGGCCACCGAAGCCCTCACCGAGGGGCGGCCGGGCTCGGACGACGAATACTCGGGCGCGCTGGAGCGCTGGCTCGATCTGGGTGGCGCCGATCTGGAGGAGCGGGCCGAGCAGGTGGCGGCTGACCTGCACCTCACGGTCAGCCTCGACCATGCGATGACTGCGCTCTCGGGTGGGCAGGCCGCCCGGGCCGGCATGGCTTCGCTGCTGCTCAGCCGGTATGACATTTTTCTGCTCGACGAACCTACCAACGACCTCGACCTGGACGGGCTGCGGCGGCTGGAGCGGTTCGTGGGTGGGCAGACCAAGGGGACGCTGCTGGTCAGCCACGACCGGGAGTTTCTCACCCGTACTGTCACCAAGGTTCTGGAACTTGATCTGGCTCAGCAGCAGGTGAACCTGTTCGGCGGTGGCTACGGCAGCTATCTCGAGGAGCGGGAGCGCGGGCGCCGGCACGCGCGGGAGCAGTTCGAGGAGTACTCGGACAAGAAGGAGGATCTGCTCGAACGCGCCCGCACCCAGCGTGCCTGGATGGACAAGGGGGTGCGCAACGCGCGGCGTAAGGCTCCCGACAACGACAAGATCGCCAAGCATCAGCGGGGCGAGACCAGTGAGAAGCAGGCGGCCAAGGCTCGGCAGACCGAGAAGATGATCGAGCGGCTGGAGGTGGTCGAGGAGCCGCGCAAGGAGTGGGAGCTGCGGATGGAGATCGCCGCGGCGCCGCGGTCGGGATCGGTCGTGGCGACTCTGCGCGATGCCGTGGTGCAGCGGGGGGACTTTCGGCTCGGGCCGGTCACGGTGCAGATCGACTGGGCCGACCGGGTGGCGATCACCGGGGCGAACGGGGCCGGCAAGTCCACCTTGCTGGGGGCGATGCTGCAGCGGATCCCGCTGTTCGAGGGCAGCGCGCACCTCGGGGCGGGGGTGGTCGTCGGTGAGATCGATCAGGCTCGGGGGCTTTTCCTGGGCGAGAAGTCGCTGATGGTGGCGTTCGGGGAAGCCGTGCCGGAGCTGAGCGACGCCGAGGTGCGCACCCTGCTGGCCAAGTTCGGGCTGCGTACGTCGCATGTGCCGCGGCCGGCGGCCAGCCTGTCGCCCGGTGAGCGCACCCGGGCGGCGCTGGCGTTGCTGCAGGCCCGGGGCGTGAATCTGCTGGTGCTGGACGAGCCGACCAACCACCTCGACCTGGCCGCCATCGAGCAGCTCGAATCTGCCCTGGCGTCGTACCAGGGAACGCTTCTGCTCGTCACGCACGACCGGCGCATGCTGGAGGCGGTGACGGTCACCCGCCGTCTGGAGGTGGCCGACGGTAAAGTCACAGGTTGAGAACCCATCAATGTGGGGAAGCACCGTGGCGCAGGCCGGGATCTCGACTGGGAGTGGCCCATGGCTACGAAACGTCTGTTCACCACCGCGCTGGTCGCGGCGATCGGCCTGCTCGGCGGGTGCTCGATCGTGGACATTCAGGAGGAACGCCAACAGGGCCGGCCCAGCGGCGACGTAGTCACGTCGGCCCTCAAGGACGTCGAACGGTTCTGGGCGGCCAACTTCGGGTCAGTGGCTGAGGGCGCCGAGTTCGTGCCGGTGCAGGGTGGCAAGTTCCCGTACACGGAGAACGATCCGCCTCCGCCGTGCGGCGGGCAACCGAGCGAGTACCAGCCGAACGCCTTCTACTGCCCGCCGGACGACTTCATCGCCTGGGACGCTCAGCAGTTGATTCCGGAACTCCAGGAGACGTACGGCGAACTGCTGGTCGGCTTTGTCATGGCGCACGAGTACGGGCACGCCATCCAGGCCCGGATCGGCCCCGGGAACCAGCCGACCGTGGTGCTGGAGCAGCAGGCCGACTGCTACGCCGGGGCGTGGCTGGCGGACGTGCTGGCCGGGAAGTCGTCGGCGTTCAAGGAGGTGACACCGGCCCAGCTCGACGACACCGTCGCCGGCATGCTGTCGCTGCGGGATCAGCCCGGCACGTCCGCGCTGGCCGAGGGCGCGCACGGCAACGCGTTCGACCGCATCCGCGCCCTGCAGGACGGTGTGGACGAGAGTGTGACCACCTGCGCCGGCTACCGCACGAACAACCTGCCGGTCACCGAGGTGCCGTTCACCACCCGGGAGGACGCGGCGAGCGGCGGCAACCTCAGCTACGACGACGCGGTCAGCGCGCTGGCCGACGACGCCCAGAAGTATTGGCAGAAGACGTACCCGCGGCTGACCGGCCAGGCCTGGGCCGACCTGGCGATCCAGCCGTTCCGGGCCGGTGAGCCGCCGGACTGCGCGCAGCCGGACGCCTCGGCCGAGGGCGCCGCGTTCTACTGCCCGGACGGCGACTTCGTGGCTTTCGACAGCACCCGGCTGGGCCCCGCGCTGCACCAGCGGATCGGCGACTTCGCGATCGGCATGCTGCTGGGCGACCTGTTCGCCCGGGCCGCGCAGACCCGCCGCAGCCAGCCCACCCGCACCGAACAGGGCCAGCTGACGGTCGACTGCCTGGCCGGCTCGTGGACGAACGACCTGCTGCTGCGGGACCCGAAGAGCGGCCTGACCCTCTCCCCCGGCGACCTCGACGAGGCCGTGCAGGCGCTGCTGGCGTTCGGCCGCAGCACCGAGGGCAGCGGCCCGACCGCGTTCGAACGGATCGGCGCCTACCGCGAGGGCACCCTCGAAGGGCTGAGCGCCTGCACCGACTAAGATCGCCGGATGCCGGTGATCGTGGAGCTGCTCGCGTCGCCGGTGCACCGGTTCGAGGGGCGCCCGTCCGACGGGCCGGCGCCGGCCCCGCCCGGTGAACTCGTCGATCACGTGCGGGTGCGGGCCGGGCTCGGCATCGTCGGCGACCGCTACTTCGGGCAGGCGGCCCACCGCGACGCGAGCGTCACGGTGATCAGCCAGGAGTCGCTGCCGCCGGGCGCCGGCCTGGCCGCCGTGCGCCGCAACGTGCTGCTCGCCGGTCTGGCGGTCGACGACCTGATCGGCTCGGTGCTGACCCTCGACTCGGGCGACGGGCCGGTGCGGCTGCAGGTCAACCAGCGGGCCCACCCGTGCGCGTGGATGGACGTGACGGTCGGCCCGGGCGCGTGGAAGGCGCTGCGCGGCAAGGGCGGCATCCGCTGCACCCCGCTCGATGACGGCATCCTGCGGGTCGGACCGGTGCGGGCGACCGTCGGCTGACATGCCGGCTCGGCTCAGCGCCGGGCGCTGAGCCGGCTCTCCACCGCGAGGGCGACGATCAGCAGCACCGCGCCCGCCCCGCCGGCCAGGGCCAGCCGCTCGCCCAGGATCAGCACGGCCAGGGCCGTGCCGACCAGCGGTTCCAGCAGCGCCATGAGGGCCGCGGTGCCGGGCGCGGTGGTGCGCAGGCCCCGGAAGTACGCGGCGTAGCCCAGCGCCGTCGGGCCGAGCCCGAGCAGCAGGAGCAGGCCGACCGAGGCCGGGGTCGCGGTGAAGCTGAGCCCGCCGGCGACGGCCAGCGGGGCCAGGGCGACCGCGCCCAGGGTGAAGCCGAGACCGGTGGAGGCCAGCTCGTCGAGGCCCTCGACCGGGCGCGCGCCGACCAGGGTCATGGTCGCGAAGCCGGCGGCGGCCAGCAGCGCGAAGCCGGTTCCGGTCAGCATCCGGCCCAGGTCGAGACCGTCCGCCGGCACGCCGACCAGTAGTCCCAGTCCGGCCAGGGCCAGTGCGGCGGTGCCCACCGCCCCCGCGGTGAGCCGTCGGCGGCCGGTGACCGCCTCGGCCAGCAGCACGAGCACCGGGGCGGCGCCGATGGTGAGCAGGGTGGCCAGGCTGACGGTGGTGTGCGCGACGGCCGCGAAGTAGCAGGCCTGGAACTCGGCGGCGAGCAGGCCGACCACGACGATCCGGGTCCGGGCGGCGCGTCCGCGCGGGACGGGCTGCCGGGTGAGGACGAGGAAGGCGACCAGCAGCAGGCCGCCGACGCCGAGCCGGCCGGCGGCCACGCCCAGCGGGGACAGGCCGCCCTCGCGGGCCAGCAGGGTGCCGGTGAGACCGCCGGCGCCCCACAGGCAGCCGGCGACGATCAGAGGGACGAGTCCATGGGTGGCCCGACGGGCCGGGGTGATGACAAGCACGGGTTATCGCTCCTGCGACGAAGGAAGACATGGTCGCGGAAGCGGGACGAACGAGCCCGGTGAGGCGCCGCCGCGCGGAGAGGGTCGCGCGGAGGATCAGGAAGCCGTCCCGCTCAGGAGCGGGGCGGGGAGAACGCGATCGGGCGGCGCATGGGGTCATCGTAGCGGCACGTCCCCGGGCCGGCACGCTGCGCACCGCCTCCGGCGGACGGCCGTAGCGCGTACGAGAAAGGTCCGTGACCGGCGGGAATCGCCGGACCACCGGCGGGGTTGGGGCCAAGCGTGAAGAAGAAGATCGGGTTCCTGTCGTTCGGGCACTGGCGCGCCGCCACCGGGTCGCAGACCCGCACGGCCGGCGACTCGCTGCTGCAGACCATCGAGCTGGCCGAAGCCGCCGAGGAGCTCGGCGTCGACGGCGCGTTCGTGCGGGTGCATCACTTCGAGCGGCAGCTCGCGTCCCCGTTCCCGCTGCTGGCCGCGATCGGCGCGCGCACCTCGCGCATCGAGATCGGCACCGGCGTGATCGACATGCGCTACGAGAACCCGCTCTACATGGCCGAGGAGGCGGCGGCGGCCGACCTGATCAGCGGCGGGCGCCTGCAGCTGGGCGTGAGCCGGGGATCGCCGGAGACGGTGCTGCGCGGGGCCGAGGTGTTCGGCTACGTGCCGCCGGAGGGCGCCACCGCCGCCGATCTGGCCCGGTCCAAAACGGAGATCTTCCTGGACGCGATCTCGGGCGCGGCGGTGGCTCGCACCGACCCGGCGCGCACCGGCGTCAGCGGCGGGCTGGCGATCCAGCCGCAGTCGCCCGGCCTGCGCGAGCGCATCTGGTGGGGCGCGGGCACCCGGGCCACGGCGCAGTGGGCGGCCGGCATCGGCGTGAACCTGCAGAGCTCGACGCTGCTGTCGGAGGACACCGGCGTGCCGTTCGACGAGTTGCAGGCCGAGCAGATCTCGCTCTACCGCGCGGCGTGGGCCGAGGCCGGTCACGACCGGGAGCCGCGGGTGTCGATCTCGCGCAGCGTGCTGCCGATCACCGAGGAGATCGACCGCGTCTACTTCGGGCGGCAGGAGAACGAGGACCAGGTCGGTCTGCTCGAGGGGGTCCGGTCGCGCTTCGGGCGTACGTACGCCGGAGAGCCGGACCAGATCGCGGCCGAGCTCGCGGCCGACGCCGCCGTGCGGGCCGCCGACACGATCCTGTTCACCGTCCCCAACCAGCTCGGCGTGGCCTACAACGCCCGGATCCTCGAGACGATCACCCGGCACATCGCCCCGGCCATCGGCTGGTCACGCGCGTAATCAAGCGCAGCGCGACGGCGTGATCACGTGGCACTATGCCTGGCATGACCATGTCGGCACGGGCATGGCGGGCCGGGATCAGCATCGGCACCGCGCACACGGTCGCGATGCTGCGCGCGCCGGGCACGCTTCCCCGGCCCATCCTGGCCGGCGGGTCGCCACTCATGCCGTCGTCGGCCGACCCGGTCTATCCGGGCCACCGTGATCCGCTGCTCCCGGGCTCGCCGCTGCCGCGGCACCTGGCCCGCGTCGCCGTCGAGGTGCGGCGGGCAGCCGGCGCCGACGCCGTCGAGACGACGGTGGCCTGCCCGCCCGAGTGGGCGGCGCCCCGGCGGGCCGCCCTGGCCGACGCGGTGAGCCGCACCGGATTGACCGGCGTCGAGGTCGTCGGCGAGACGGTGGCGGCCGCCGCCCTCCTCGGTGAGCGGCTCGCCACCGGCAGCACGCTACTGGTGGTCGACGCGGGCGCGAGCAGCTGCGACGTCGGCCTGGTGCGGCGCACGGCCGGCGGCTACGTACAGGCCGGCTTCGAGACGCTCCCCGACACCGGCGGCATCCGGCTCGACGTCGACCTCGTCACGCTGGCCGGCGCCCGGATAGCCGAGCACGACCGGACAGTCTGGCACCGCCTGGACGACCCGCTGACGCCGGTCGACCGGGCCGCGCGGCTGCTGCTCCGGGAAGAGGCGCGGGCGCTGAAGGAGCGGCTGTCGTCCGACGAGTCGGCCTCGTTCACCGTGCCGCTGGCCGACACCGAGCTGACGGTCACGCGGACGGAATTCGAAGCTCTGGCCCGGCTGGTCCTCCTGCGCGTCGTCCAGGCGGTGACCGGCATGGGACCGGCCTCGGCCCTGCTGGTGGTGGGCGGGGGCAGCCGCATCCCGCTGCTGCGCGCGCTGCTCGAGTCGGCGACCGGGCTCGAACCGATCACGGTGCGACAGCCCGAGCTGGCCGTGGCCGAGGGATGCGCGCTGCTGCCCCGGCTCGAGGCGCCGCTGCCCGTCGTCCCGCACCGGGCGGCGCCACCGCCGGTTGCCGCCCCGCGATCGCCGATGCCGCTGCCACCGGCATCGGGGACGCGGGCGCGAGCCTGCCTCCACGTGGCGGGGGCTGCCACCCAGTTCACCCTCCCCACGGAGCGCGCGGTGCTGATCGGCACGGCCCTCACCGCGGATCTGCGGCTGACCGATGCGTACGCCAGCCGCCGGCACGCCGAGGTCAGCTGGTCCGGCGGCCGCCACTGGGTCGCCGATGCGGGCAGCACGAACGGCACGAGTTTGAACGGCCACCGGGTGGGGCAACCCGAGCCGCTGCGCGCCGGCGATGTCATCGGCGTCGGCAAGACGCGGCTGACCTACGCCACCGCCCCCGCGACCGACCCTTCACCGGCCGAGGACCCGGGCACCCGGCGGGGGGCCGTGGCAGTCATCGCAGCCGGCGTCGGGCTGGCGGTGGCCGGCCTCGGGTGGTGGCTGCTCTCGGCGTACGCCGCCCTGGTTGTCGGTCTGAGCGCGCTGGCCGTGGGGCTGGTGCTGCTGGCGGTGGGCGTGGCCCGGATCGGGAGGGGGTGACCTGTGGACGTGGAGCTCGCGCGCGACGCCGGCGGAGTGCGGCGGCTGGTCGACGAGGCGTTCACGCACTACATCCCGCGCGTCGGCGGCAAGCCGATGCCGATGCTGGCCGACTACGACGAGCTGGTCGGCGCGGGCCGCTGCTGGGTGGTGGCCGGCGGCGGCGAGCTGCTCGGGATGGTACACCTGGAGGCGCTCGACGACCACCTCGAGGTGGTGACCGTCGCGGTGGCGCCGGCGGCCCAGGGGCGCGGCATCGGCGCGCGGCTGCTGGCGTTCACCGACGAGCGGGCACGGGCGCTGGGCCTGCCCGAGGTGCGGCTCTGCACGAACGAGGCTATGACCGAGAACATCGCCTACTACCCTCGGCGGGGCTTCCGCGAGGTCGGGCGCTCGACGGAGCAGGGCTTCCGGCGCGTCTTCTTCGCGAAGAAACTCTAGTCCTTGCCGAAGTCGAACTCGAACGTGCCGGACTCGATCCGCGCGATCAGCTGCGAGACGTCGGCCGACTGGCGGAACGTGGTGTTCCAGCCCTCGCTGGCCAGGCCGGCCAGCAGCACGGGGGCCGGGTCGTGCCGCAGGTCGAGCACCAGCTGCTCGCGCGAACCGTCGCCGCCGATGATGGCGATGCCGGGGTGGCCGGCCACGGAATCCTGCCAGGCCCGGTGGATCTCGAGCATCTCGCGCGGGGTGTGCAGCCAGACGTACGCGCCGCTCGCGGTCAGCCAGCCCCGGCGGAGCCACGACGGGGACTGCAGGTGCTCGCGCCACGCTGCCGGCAGCGGCCGCCCGAGAGCGGCCTCGGCCTCGGCGAACTCGTCGTCGCCGACCGGCCCGCGATAGTCGGCCTCTTCGACGATGGCGCCGGTGATGTGCTTGTTGAACTCGTCGACCTCGTCGGCGGCGATCTCGACGACGTCGCCGCGGCCGTCGACACCGGCCCGCTCGACCTCGAAACGTGTCACGTAGCCGACGCCCTCGGCGGGCACGTGCTGCTCGCGCGCGAGCCGCGTGGCCTCCCGCCGGTCGGCCACCGCCACCAGGTCGGCCCGCGGCCACGCCCGCCAGCCCGACCCGGCGACTTCGTCGAGTTCGGCCTGTCCGGTGGTCCGCCAGAGCGTGACTGTGCTGTCGATGGCACCGACTCTACCCGCCGGGGGCGGGGGCCACAGCCGGTCGCGGGAACGGTTAGATGGGTGCGGACACGCCGAACTTGGAGGTTTGAGCATGCCGACGCCGTTCACTGTGGCCCGGGCCCGAGACGGTCTGCTGGCGCACTTCCCCGACATCGTCAAACTGGCCGACGGCCGCCTGCTGGCGGGCTACCGCGAGGGTACGGCCCACGTGCGTTCGGACGGGCGGATCAGCCTGGTCGAGAGCGCCGACGACGGCCGCACCTGGTCGGAGCCGCGGGTGGTGGTCGACGGGCAGTGGGACGACCGCGACCCGAAGCTGGGCGTGCTGGCCGACGGCACCGTCCTGCTGAGCTACTTCGTGATCAACTGGAGCACCAACCCGCCGCTGCACTCGACGTACGGCACGTTCGTGCACCGCAGCACCGACGGCGGCCGCACCTGGAGCGACGCCATCGAGGTCGGCACCAACATGATCCACGAGAACGGCCGCTACCACCCCGCCGTGCCGACGTGGGCGGCCTCGCACGGCGCGGCCACCCAACTGCCCAACGGTGACGTGCTGCTGCCGCTCTACGGCCGGCTGCCCGGTCGCACGTGGATGCAGGCGACGGTCGTCCGCAGCACCGACGGCGGCCTGACCTGGCCGGCCGACAGCGAGGTGCTGCTGGCCGAGGACGAGGCCGGCGGCATCCACTTCCAGGAACCGACGCTGACGCTGCTCGACGACGGCGAGCTGGTCGCCCTGATCCGGACGACGGACAACCGGGCGTACCTCAGCCGCTCGGCCGACGGCGGCCACACCTGGACCGAGAAGCAGCCGACCGACATGCCGGCGTCGTCGCACCACGCGCTGCCGCTGAGCTCGGGCGAGGTGCTGGTGACCTACGGCGACCTGTCGTCGCGGTGGGTCGAGCACCGCGAGACGGTGGGCCGGCTCGTCCGCGACCCCCGCAAGACCTGGGACGGGTACGGCGACGTGCAGCTGTACGACTCGGGCCACGCCGACCAGGCCAACCCGTCCAGCGTGGAGCTGGCGCCGGGCCGGTTCCTGACGCTCGGCTTCGACGTCAACGAGGCCACGGTGATCGGCTTCTGCACGACGCTCGACGACTACCCGGCCTGACCCCCGCCGAGGCACACGAAGCCGGTTCCCGCGGCCGCCCCGGCCAGGGCCGCCGCGGGCGACCGGCCGGCCACCAGCGCACGGTGGAAGCGCACCGCGTGGCTGAGGTCGGCACGGGCGGCCGCCACCCGGCCCGCGTCCGGGTGCACCAGGCTCCGGTTGTTGAGGGCCTTGATCAGATCGAGCGGCTCACCGGCGGCCACCAATCCGGCTATCGCACGGTCGAACTCCGGCAGCGCGCGTTCCCCGCGGCCGTTGCGGTGCAGCAGCACCGCCCGCTGGGCGTACAGGACGGCCCGGGCCGCTTCCGGCAGCAACGGCTCGGCCTCGTCGAGCAGGCGGAAGCCGAGGTCGACCCGGCCCCGCTCGCTCTCGGCCCAGGCCAACGTGACGAGCACCCGGCCTCGTACGGCATCGGAAGCGGTCAGCCGCAGCGCCGCCCGCAGCCGGCGCACCGCGAGAGCCGGCCGCCCGTCCTCGCTGGCCTCGACCCCGGCCGCGTACAGCCGACCGGCCCGGCCCTCGAGCAGCGTCACAGCAGCAGCGATGGCGTCACCACCCGGGCGGTGCCGTTGTCGCCGTGCACCAGCAGCTGGGCCAGGCCGTGCGGCACCTCGTCGAAGACGAACCGGCCGGTGTCGTCGGCCGTCACCGTGCGGGCCGGAGCCGGTTCGGGCCGGCGCAGCTCGACTCGCAGCGCGGCGCCGGGGGCGAGCCAGCCGTCGATCCGGACCAGGTTGTCGGGGCGATCGACCACGGTGATCATCACCGAGCGGCTGTCGGCGTCGAACGTGATCGTGCGGGTGCGCTCGCCCGCCGCCCGGGCGCCCGAGCCGACCAGCGTCTCCTCAGCCCGGTGAGCCACCTCGGCTTCCGGCGAACCGAGCTCGACGGCGAACAGGACCCGGTCGTCCAGGTCCGGTGGGGGTGGGTCGAAGCGCGCGATCCGGTCGAGGATCTCGGCGTCCAGGGGATCCATCACGCGCCCCAGGTGGGGTCGGCCAGCAACATCTCGCGCAGCTTGGCCAGGCAGCGGCCGCGGGTGGGCCCGATGCTGCCGTGCGGCATCCCGAACGCCTCGGCGATGGCCGAGTAGTCGGGCCGGGACACCTGCGCGACGATGCCGAGCAGGTCGCGGCAGCGTTGCGAGAGCCGGGAGAAGTGGGTCCACAGCACCCTGTCCCGCTCGTCGGTGAGCAGGCGCTGGTCGGGCGGCGGGCCGGGGTCGGCCACGCCGTCGAGCGCGAGCGCCCCGTCCGGCACGTCGCGCCGGCCGCGGTGCCGGCGGTGCCACGCCTCGCGGCGGGTGGCCGTGATGAGCCAGGCGGTCACGGCCCGGGGCGTACGGATCTCGTGCAGCCGCCACAGCAGTTCGAGCCATGAGGTCTGCACCACGTCGGCCGCGTCCTCGGCGGTCAGTCCCTGCCCGCGGGCGACCCGCCACAGCACCGGGTTCAGCTCGCGCACCAGCTCCTGCAGCGAGTCGCGGTCGCCGTCCCGGGCCCGTTCGAGCAGCGCGCCCAGGCGCACGTCAGACATGGCCGCGGTCGACCTGCGGCCGGGCCAGGTCGGCGGCGAAGGCGGCGGCCGCGAACGACGTGCCGCTCCACTTGACCCCAGCGTCCTTCGGAGCCGTCGACGGCCGCGCCGGGCAGGATGCCCACGACGTCGACGCCGTCGCGGTAGCGGTTCACCCAGTCGCCGTAGTTGCTGAAGTCGGCGTGGTAGCGGCCGAAACCGGCGCCGACCGCGATCACCGCCTCCGAGGCGGCCGGCTTCACCTCCTTGTCGGTGTGGTCGTTGCCGGCCGAGGCGACCAGCGGGATGCCGGCGTCGGTGAACGGTTTCATCGCGTTCTCGACGTCGGCGAACGGATCGGGGTCGTCGGGCTCGCGTCCGAACGCCATGCACACCACGTCGACCGGGCGGCCGGCGCCCAGGTCGGGGCCGGTCAGCCCGGCGTAGTCGGACAGCCAGGACAGTGCCTCGAGAACCCGGGACTCCTGCACCTTGCCCCGGTCGTCCATCACCTGCAGCGAGAGGATCCGCGCGCTGGGCGCGGCGCTGCGGATCAGCCCGGCGATGAAGGTGGCGTGCCCGGCGTCGCGGCCCGGTCCCTCGCCCGGCGAGAACACCGGCAGCATCCGGGGGAACGGCCGCGGCCGGTCGACCTCTTCGGCGTGGATGACGAACGGGTCGTCGGGCGTGCCGACCCGGATCCACGGATGCTGTTCGACCCCGGTGTCGAGCAGGGCGATCACCGGGCGGCGCAGGCCGGCGGGAAGCTTCTCCCACGGGGGCCGGGGCGGCTTGTCCGCCTCCAGCAACGCGAGTTCCGACCAGGTGAAGCCGTGTCCCCAGTGCTTGCCCATGAACTCCCAGCCGCCGACGTGCAGGTTGTCGAGCCGCAGATCGAGGCCCGAGCCGCACAGCGCCTCGAACGCCGGCACCGCCTGGCCCTTCTCGACCGTGACGATCCTGCGGGCGCCGGCGCGGCGTCCGGGCGCTACGAAGGGCCGGCCGAGGCCGTCCCGGTCGAGCCGGTCGTTCAGTTCTTCGACGTCGACCTCGCCGCCGATCGTGAGGGTGTCCGCGCTGTATCGATCCTTGTCGAGCTTGGTGTCAGCCATGTCAGGCTCCGGGAACGAGAGGTTTGGGTACCCGTGACGGGTGTGAGCGGAGCACGCAGATACCCATCGTTCCCACGGGAGCGATCCCGCACAGTCCGTCGATCGGCTGGACGCGGACCACTAAGCGTCCGGGAAGACCTGCTCCACCATGGTCAGCAGGGTGGCGGCGAGCAACCGGTGCACCTGGGCCCGGGTGAGCACGCCGCGTTGCAACCACTCGCTGGCGGTCGAGACGGCCAGGCCCACATAGGACCGGGCCATCGCGTGCGGGGCCGGGCCGGGGGCCGGGTGGCCGACAGCGTGCAGCACGGCGTCGGCCGCGGCGTCGATGGCCTCGGCGATCACCCGGTCGACGTCGGTGTCGCCGGCCATGCCGCCGGCGGTGATCGCGGCCAGCCACGAGCGGCTGTGCCGGGAGACGACGTCGAGGAACCAGGTGACGATCGCGTCGATCCGGGTCGGCAGGTCGCCCTCGGGCAGCCCGGCGATGGCCACCCCGGGCACGGTCAGCATGACCCGGATGACCTCGAGGTAGAGGTCTTTCTTGGTGCCGAAGTAGTGGTTGACCAGCCCGCGGGCGACGCCGGCGCCGCGGGCGACGTCGGTGGTGGAGACGTCGGCGTAGCCGCGTTCCCCGAACAGGCGCACGGCCACGGACAGGATCTGCGCCCGCCGCGCGTCCGGTTCCAGCCGCCGGCGCGGTCCCGCCTGCACACTCACGGCGATGACCTTACGGCAAGTCATTGTTGACACTGCGCCAACAAGTCGAAAGGGTAGGACGATGCCCACCCCCGGACTGGACGGGTACGCCCCGGCGTGGCTCGCGCCCGAGCACGAGGCCCTCGCCGAGCTGGCCCGCGACTTCTTCGTCAACGAGGTGCTGCCCCACGCGGCCCGCCATGAACAGCAGGGACATCCCGACCGCGAGCACTATCGCGCGGCAGGCAAGCTGGGCCTGCTCGGGCTGAGCGTGCCCGAACAGTACGGCGGCGGGGGTGGCGACTTCACCCACGAGGCGGTGCTGCTGCACGAGCAGATGGCATGCGGCGAGGGCAGCCTCGGCCTGGCGGTGCACAGCGGCATCGTGACGGGCTATCTGGTGGCGTACGGGAACGAGGATCAGAAGCGGCGGTGGCTCCCCGGTCTGTGCTCGGGCGAGCTGGTCGGCGCGATCGGCATGACCGAGCCCGGCGGCGGCTCCGACCTGCAGGAGATCCGGACCCGCGCAATCCGGGACGGGGACGACTACCTGGTCAGCGGGTCGAAGACCTTCATCACCAACGGCGGCCTGGCCGACCTGCTGATCCTGGCCGTCAAGACCGACCCGTCGCAGCGGGCGGCCGGCATCAGCCTGCTGGTCTGTGAACTCGGCGACGACCGGCCCGGCTTCCGGCGCGGCCGGCTGCTGGAGAAGATCGGCCTGCACGCCAACGACACCGCCGAGCTGTTCTTCGACGACTTCCGCGTGCCGGCGGCCAACCTGCTCGAGACCGAGGGCTCGGGCTTCCTCCAGATGATGCGCCAGCTGCCCCAGGAACGCCTCGTCATCGGCGTGGGCGCGGTGGCGGCGATGCAGCGCGCGGTCGAGCTTTCCACGGCGTACGCCAAGGAACGGACCGCCTTCGGCAAGCCCCTGATCGGGCACCAGAACACCCGGATGGTCCTGGCCGACTGCGCGACCCGGACGAGGGTGTCGCGCGTGTTCCTGGACGACTGCGTCACCCGGCACACGAGAGGGGAACTCGACGTCGCCACGGCCGCGATGGCCAAGGCCTGGCTCACCGAGGGCCAGTGCGAGGTGGTCGACCGCTGCCTGCAGATCTTCGGTGGCTACGGGTACACCACGGAGTACCCGATCGCCCGGATGTACGCCGACGCGCGCGTGCAGAAGATCTACGGCGGCACGAACGAGATCATGAAGGAGCTGATCGCCCGTGCGCTGTAACGCCCCGCGGCGGAAAACAGAGACCAAAACCATGGGTAACGCCCCGCGGCGGAAAACCGAGGCCAAAACATGAACGAGGCTTATGTGTACGACGCGTTGCGCACCCCCCGGGGGCGGGGCAAGCCGGACGGCGCGCTGCACGGCGTGAAGCCGATCTCGCTGGTCACCGGCCTGCTCGGCGCGTTGCGGTCCCGGCAGCCCCGGCTCGACCCGGCCCGCATCGACGACCTGGTGCTCGGCATCGTCACCCCCGTCGGCGAGCAGGGCGGCGACCTGTCGCGCGCCGCCGCGTTGCTGGCCGGCCTGCCCGACACGGTCGCCGGCGTGCAGCTCAACCGCTTCTGCGGCTCCGGCCTCGAGGCGGTCAACCAGGCCGCGGCCCGCGTCCGCTCCGGCTGGGAACACCTGATCGTGGCGGGCGGCGTCGAGTCGATGTCGCGCAACCCGATGGGCTCCGACGGCGGCGCCTGGTTCCTCGACCCCGAAACGGCGTTCGCCACCGATTTCGTGCCGCAGGGCGTCAGCGCCGACCTCATCGCCACGCTCGAGGGCTTCACCCGTGAGGACGTCGACACGTACGCCGTGCAGTCGCAGGACAGGGCGGCCAAGGCGCAGGCCGGCGGGCACTTCGCCCGGTCGGTCGTGCCCGTCCGCGACCCCAACGGCCTCGACATCCTCACCGCCGACGAGCACCCCCGGCCCGGCACCACGGTCGAGGGGCTGGGCCGGCTCCGGGCCTCGTTCGCGCGCACCGAGTTCTTCGACTCCGTCGCCCTGCGCAAGTTCGGTTGGCTGGAGAGGATCGAGCACGTCCACCACGCCGGCAACTCGTCCGGCATCGTCGACGGCGCGGCTCTCGTGCTGATCGGCAGCGCCGAGGCCGGCGAGCAGCTGGGTCTCACCCCGCGCGCCCGCATCGCCGGCGCCGCGGTCACCGGCGCCGACCCGACGCTGATGCTCACCGGGCCCGGCCCGGCCACCCTCAAGGCGCTGGCCGTGGCCGGCCTCACCCCGGCCGACATCGACCTGTACGAGATCAACGAGGCGTTCGCCGCGGTGGTCCTGAAGTACGTCCGCGACCTCGGCCTCGACCCCGAGCGGGTCAACGTCAACGGCGGCGCGATCGCGCTCGGGCACCCGCTCGGCGCGACCGGCGCGATGCTGCTCGGCACCGCGCTCGACGAGCTGGAACGGCGCGACCAGCGCCGGGCCGTGGTCACCCTGTGCATCGGCGGCGGCATGGGCGTCGCCACCGTCCTCGAGAGGCTCTGATGATCACGTACGAGCGCGACGGCGACGGCGTCGTCACCCTCACCCTCGACGACCCCGGCCAGTCGGCCAACACCATGAACGCGACCTACGTGTCCGCCATGACCGCGGCCGTCGACCGCCTCGAGGCCGAGCGCGAGCAGGTCACCGGCGTGATCGTGACCAGCGCCAAGACGACGTTCTTCGCGGGCGGCGACCTGCCCACGATGGCCCGCGCCACCCCGGAGGACGCTCCGGCGCTGTTCGAGTTGCTCACCACGATCAAGCGCGACTTCCGGCGGCTCGAGACGTACGGCCGCCCGGTCGTCGCCGCGATCAACGGCGCCGCGCTCGGCGGCGGCCTCGAGGTGGCGCTCGCCTGCCATCACCGCATCGCGCTCGACACGCCGGGCACCCGGCTCGGCTTCCCCGAGGTCACGCTCGGGCTGCTGCCGGGCGCGGGCGGCGTCACCCGCACGGTCCGCATGCTCGGCCTCGCCCCGGCGCTGACCGTCTGGCTGCTCACCGGCCGCCGGCTGCGCCCGGCCGACGCCCGCGACAACGGCCTGGTCGACGACGTCGTGTCCACGCCGGACGAGCTGCTCGCCCGGGCCCGCGAGTGGATCGCCGCCAACCCCGGCGCGGCCCAGCCCTGGGATCGTGAGGGTTACCGGATGCCCGGCGGCACACCGTCGTCTCCCCAGCTCGCCGCGCAGCTGCCGGCCTTCCCGGCCACCCTGCGCCGGCAGCTCAAGGGCGCCTCCCTGCCCGCGCCCGAGAAGATCCTGGCCACCGCGGTCGAAGGCGCCCAGGTCGACTTCGAGACCGCGCAGGTCATCGAGACCCGCCACCTGATCACCCTGCTCACCGGTCAGATCGCCAAGAACCTGATCGGCGCCCTCTTCTTCGACCTGCGCGCGGTCAACGGCGGTCTGGCCCGGCCCCGGGCCGAGGTGCCCCCGGCCCGCAGGGTCGCGGTGCTCGGCGCGGGCATGATGGGCGCCGGCATCGCCCTGGCCTGCGCCAAGGCCGGCCTCGACGTGGTCGTCATGGACGTGACACCCGAGCTGGCCGCGCGGGCCGCCCAGCACGAGCGGATCACCACCACGGCCGAGGTGGCCGGCCTGGCCGGTTGCGACGTGGTGATCGAGGCCGTCTTCGAGGACCCCGCGCTCAAGCGAGCCGCCTTCGCCGAGGTCGAGCCCGTGCTCGCGCCGGGGGCGCTGCTGGCCTCGAACACCTCCACGCTGCCGATCAGCGGGCTCGCCGAGGGCGTCGAGCGGCCGGCCGATTTTGTCGGCATGCACTTCTTCTCCCCGGTCGGCCGGATGCCGCTGCTCGAGATCGTCGTCGGCGCGGCCACGAGCGACGAGACGGTGGCGCGGGCGTTCGACCTGGGACGGCGCATCGGCAAGACGCCGATCGTGGTCAACGACGGGCGCGGCTTCTTCACCAGCCGGGTGATCGGCCGGTTCATCGACGAGGCGATCGGCATGCTCGCCGAGGGGGTGCCCGCGCCGGCGATCGAGCACGCGGCGCTGCAGGCCGGGTATCCGACCGGTCCGCTGGCCCTGGCCGACGAGGTCAGCCTCACGCTGGTGCAGCACATCCGCCACCAGACAGCGGCCGCGGCCGGGCCGGCCTTCGTCACGACACCCTCCCACGCCGTGGTCGACGCCATGGTCGACGAGCACGACCGGCCGGGCCGCGCGGCCGGGCGCGGCTTCTACGCGTACGAGGAAGGAAAGCGCACCGCCCTCTGGCCGCACCTGGCCGGCATGGCCACGGCCGAAGGCCGCGCCGTGCCGTTCGACGACCTGAAGGACAGGTTCCTGTTCGCGGAGGCGATCGACGCCCGCCGCTGCCTCGACGAGGGTGTGCTGCGCACCGCCGAGGACGGCAACGTCGGCTCGATCCTGGGCATCGGCTATCCGGCGTGGACGGGAGGGGTGCTGCGCTTCGCCGAGCAGCACGCCGACTTCCGCGGCCGGGCCCTCGCGCTCGCGGCCCGCTACGGCTCGCGCTTCGAGCCCGCATGACGGCCCTTCAGGGGGTACGGGTCGTCGAGCTGGCCGGTCTCGCGCCGGGCCCCTTCGGCTGCATGATCCTGGCCGATCTGGGCGCCGACGTCGTGCGCGTCGACCGGCCGGGCGGGCCGCTCCTGCCCGACGGCCCGCTCGACCGGGGCCGGCGCACGGTCACGCTCGACCTGAAAACCGAGGCGGGCCGGGCCGACTTGATGCGCCTCGTCGAGCACGCCGACGTCCTGGTCGAGGGCTACCGGCCCGGCGTCGCGGAACGCCTCGGCTTCGGACCCGCCGAGTGCCGGACGATCAACCCGGGCCTGGTGTACGCCCGGATGACCGGCTGGGGCCAGGACGGGCCCCTGGCCGAGCGGGCCGGGCACGACATCGACTACATCGCCGTCGCCGGAGCCCTCGAGCCGCTCGGCCGGGCCGGGCAGCGCCCGCACGCGCCGATCAACCTGCTGGGCGACTTCGCGGGCGGCGGCATGCTGCTGGCGGTCGGAGTGCTGGCCGCGCTGCTGGAACGCACCCGGTCCGGGCTCGGGCAGGTGGTCGACGCGGCCATGGTCGACGGGTCGGCGCTGCTCACCACGTTCCTGCACGGCATGATCGGCGGCGGCGCGTGGCCGGGCGGGCGGGGGGCCAACCTGCTCGACGGCGGGGCGCCGTTCTACGACACGTACGAGACGGCCGACGGCGGGTTCATGGCCGTCGGGGCGCTCGAACCGCCCTTCTACCAGGCTCTGCTGAGCGGACTCGGGCTGCAGGACGAGGAGCTCCCCGGCCGGGACGACCAGTCGGGCTGGCCCGAGCTGCGGGACCGCTTCGCGTCGCGCTTCGCGTCCCGGTCCCGCGACGAGTGGACGGAGGTGTTCGCCGGCCTGGACGCCTGTGTGGCACCCGTCCTCTCCCCCGCCGAGGCGCCCGCCCATCCGCACAACCGGGCCCGGCGTACGTTCCTCGACGTCGCCGGGGTCACCCAGCCCGCGCCGGCGCCGCGCTTCGGCCGTACGCCCGCCCGGGAACCGCAACCACCCGCGGCCGCGACCGTCGCCGAGGTCCTCGACGACTGGACCGCGCGGAACTGATCGGCGGTCCGCTCATTCGCCGCCCACGGAGGCGAGGATGCCGGCCAGCTTCCCGGGCTCGCTCAGCATCGGCCAGTGGCCGGTCGCCAGCGGGATGATCTCGGCTTCCGCCAGGCCCGCGAAGAACGGGTGACCGGCGGCCATCATCTCGTGGATCTGGTCGAGCGGGAACGTGCACGCGATCAGCACCGCCGGCAGGTCGGCCGAGGTGGCCCGGGCGCCCAGCGGCTGCTTCACCGAGGCCAGCGGGTGGCCCGTGCTGCGCGTACGCAGGAGATCGAGCGCCGTGCCGTCGAGGCCGGCCAGCAGCACCGGATCGGCCGCCGCGTCCCACGGCCGGGGCGGCACGGCGTCGCCGGCCGGTTCCGTCCCGTCCGCCGAGACGTCCAGCTGGGACATGCCCTCGGGCAGCGGCCCGCTGTCGACGTAGACGACCGCCCGGATCCGGTCGCGCAGCCGCAGCGCGGCCGCGCTCACCGGCAGGCCGCCGTAGCTGTGGCCGACCAGCACGATGTCGCGCAGATCCTCGGCCTCGGCCAGCCGCACGATGTCGGTGATGTGCGTGTCGAGGCCGACGTCCGGGCCGAGCAGGTGCGACCGGTCGGCGACGCCGGTGAGGGTGAGCGGATGCACGTCGTGGCCGCCCGCGCGCAGCTCCGAGGTGACCTGCCGCCACGCCCAGGCGCCGATCCACATGCCAGGTACCAGGATGTATGTGCTCATGGGACGAGCCTAGGAGCGATACCGGACAGGTTCCGCCCGGTATTGCTGGAAAACTGGGCGGCATGGCTCATTCCGCGTCCCGGGTGCTCGCGATGCTCGAGATCCTGCAGGCCCACCGGCGGATGACCGTGGGCGACCTGGCGGCCCGCCTCGGTGTCGACGAGCGGACCGTACGGCGCTACGCGACCACCCTCACCGACCTGGGCATCCCGGTCACCGCCGAACGCGGCCGCTACGGCGGCTACCGCCTCTCCCCCGGCTTCCGTTTGCCGCCGCTGATGCTCACAGGCGACGAGGCGGTGGCCGTCGTGCTGGGCCTGATCGCCGCCCGGCAGATCGGTCTGACCGCCGAAACCCCCGCCGCCGAGGCGGCCGAAGCGAAGATCAACCGGGTGCTCCCGGCCGACCTGGCCGACCGGCTCGCCGCGCTGCGGTCGGCGCTGGGATTCACCCGGGCCGCCGCCGGTAGCGGCCAGGACAGCCCCGCTTCGCAGATCCTGCTCGTGCTGGGCGCGGCGACCCGGGCGGGCGAACGCCTGACGATCACCTACCGCGAGTCCGGCGACCGCGACCTCGACCCGTACGGCCTGGTCTTCCACTCCAGTCGCTGGTACGCCGTCGGCCTCGACCACCGCAGCGGCGAGATCCGCTCGTTCCGCGCCGACCGCATCGCCGCCGCCCGCCCCACCGGCCACCATTTCGACCCGCCGCCCGGCTTCGACGCGGTCGCCCACCTCAATCGGCAGTGGGCCCGGCGCGGCTACCGCTGGCAGGTGGAGGTGCTGCTCCAGGCCGACCTCGCGACCGTACGGCGCCGGATCCCTGCCAGTGTGGCCGAGCTGACGCCGGCCGACGGCGGCCTGCTGCTGACCTGCCAGGCCGAACACCTCGACGGCATGGCCCAGATGCTGGCCGGCCTGGGCCACCCGTTCACCGTCCGGGCCCCGGCCGAGCTGAGAACCGCGATCGAGCGGTACGCGGCCCGCCTCACCGAGTGGGCCCGGCAGGGAACGATCTAGGGTTTGGTCATGACAACTCTCGCGGCCCGCACCATCGCGGCCCTGCGCGCCGAGCACGACGGCCTCGTCGCGTTCTCGTCCGAGCAGCTCACGGCCCCGTCCGGCGCGTCCGACTGGACGGTCGCGCAGGTCTTCTCACACCTGGGCAGCGGCGCCGAGATCGCCCTGGCCGGCCTCCGATCACCGACGGGGCCGGACTTCAACCAGAGCGTCTGGGACCGCTGGAACGCCCTGACCCCCGACGCTCAGGCAGCCGGCTGGCTGAAGTCGGACGACACCCTCGTCTCGGCTCTCGAGGCCCTGACGCCGGAGCAGCGGGAGACGATGGAGATCAACCCCGGCTTCCTCCCTCAACCGGTCCCCCTGGCGTCGATCGCCGGCCTGCGGCTCAACGAGGTGGCCCACCACAGCTGGGACATCCGCGTCGCCACCGACCCCGCAGCCGGCCTCTCCCCCGAGTCGGCCACCCTGCTGGCCGAGCACCTGAGCGGCGGCCTGAGCTTCCTGCTCGGCTTCATCGCCAAGCCCGACCTGATCGCCGAGCCGGCCGTGGTCGACATCGCCGGAACCCCGTACCGCATCGTCATCGGCGACGACAGCCGCCTGACCACCGAACCATTGCCGGCCACTGCCACCTTCACCGGTTCCCTCGAGGCCGCGTTGCGCCTGCTGGCCGGTCGTCTCGGCCCGTCGTACACCCCCGCCGACGTCACGGTGACCGGCAATGTCACCCTCGACGACCTCCGGGCAGCGTTTCCCGGCTTCTGAGGCAGCACAGATCTGACCCGGCGGGCGCCGGGTCAGATCTGGTTCTCGCCCCCGTCGACGTAGAGGTTGGCGCCGAGCATGAAACTGCTGTCGGACGAGGCCAGGAAGGCCACCGCGGCGGCGATCTCGTCCACGTGCGCCATCCGCCCGATGGCGATCCGGGCGGCCTCGCTCGCCTTGAAGGGCGCCGAGTTCTGCTCACCCACGAGCTCGGTGATGCCGGAGGTGTCGGTCGGCCCGGGCGAGATGGCGTTGACCCGGATGTCGCGGCCCTTGAGCTCAGCGGCCCACGAGCGGGCGAAGGTACGCAGGGCGGCCTTGGACGCGGCGTAGGCCCCGAAACCAGGCGTGCCCCGGTCTGCGGCGGTGGAGGCGTTGATGATGACCGAGGCCCCCTTGTTCAGCACCGGAAGCGCCTTCTGGACCGTCAGCATGGTGCCCTTGACGTTGACGCCGAAGACCTGGTCGAGGTCCTCTTCGGTGATCGTCTCGATGGTGGCGAACGACGCCGTGGCCGCGTTGGCGAACAACACATCGAGCCCCTGCCCACGAGCGGCGACCGTCTCGTAGAGCCGCTCCAGGTCGCCCGGGTCGGTGATGTCGCCCGGCACCGCCGTCACACCCTGGCCGATGACCTCGACCGCCTCGTCCAGCTCGGCCCGGCGCCGCCCGGTGATGAACACGTGCGCCCCCTCGGCCACCAGCCGGGCGGCGGTGGCCCGCCCGATGCCTCGCGTGCCGCCGCCCGTGACGACGGCGGTCTTCCCTTCGAACCTGCGCATCTCAACCTCCCCAGATTCAGCACCGATCGGTGCTGAATGCGACCGTAGCACTTCGGCACCGACCGGTGCACAAGAGGTACGATGCGGAGGTGGAGAAGGCACAACTGGGCCGGCCGCGGGCCTTCGACGCCGACGAGGCGCTCGACAAGGCGATGGTGGTCTTCTGGCAGCAGGGCTACGAGGGGGCCAGCCTCACCGACCTCACCGAGGCCATGGGCATCTCCCGCAAGAGCCTGTACGCGGCCTACGGCAACAAGGAAGAGCTGTTCCGAAAGGTGCTGCGGCGCTACACCGACGGCCCGGCGTCCTATGTGGTCGACGCCCTGAAGGCCCCCACCGCCCGCGAGGCGGCAGCCATGTTTCTGACAGGCTCGGTCCACGCCAACACCACGCCCGGCTGGCCCACCGGCTGCCTGGGCGTGCAGGGCGCACTGGCCGTCGGCGAGACCGGCCAGGTCGCCCACGACGTCCTGGCCGAGTGGCGCGCCCTGGGCCAGATGCACCTGCGCGACCGCTTCCGCCGCGCCGTCCGCCAGGGCGACCTGCCCGTCGAGGCCGACCCGGAAATGATCGCCCGCTACGTCATGACGATCGCGAACGGCCTGGCCGTGCAGGCCTCGGGCGGCGCCTCCCGCGACGACCTCCAGCAAGTGGCCGACGCCGCCCTGCGCAACTGGCCACCCACGTAGCGGCGCCAGGCAATCGGGACGTTCCTCAGGAGGGTGATCGCCCCCAAGGCCCACAAGCGGATCGGACAGGCGCGACAGCTGCGCATCATGCGTCACAATGACGGGTGTGGAGGACCAAGCCGACCTGGATCTGCGCGGTGCCCGCGGGGTCATCATCGGCGACCACGGCACGATGCATCTTCATCTTCACCATGGGCGCCCGTCCTGGTGGACTCGTTCGGGGTACCTGGACCAGGTCCGTGACATCGCGCCCGGTCACGGCGTCCCAGGCGCTCTGCTCGACCGTGAACAGGTTCTCGCGGAGCTGGCGGCGTTCTGCGCGGGCGAAGACAGCTACCTGTGGTGGATGGCCGGACCGTGGGCGGGCAAATCGGCGCTGCTGTCCACTTTCGTCTTGCAGCCACCACCCAAGGTGGAGATCGTCTCCTTCTTCATCACCGCACGTCTTGCGGATCAGTCCGACAGCACGGCCTTCACCGACATGCTCATCGATCAGCTGTCGGCCATCATGGGCGAAAGCGTTCCGGGGTCGCTGACGCCGGCAGCCGCAAACACCTACCGGCGTGCGTTACTGAGCGCCGCCGCCAAGAAGGTCCGTGATGAGGGACGCCGACTCGTACTGGTCGTGGACGGTCTCGACGAGGACATTGGCGGGCGGCCGGGATCCAAGATCGCCAGCGTTGCCTCGCTGCTGCCGGCGGTGTCCGAGCACGGGCTCAAAGTCGTGGTGTCGAGCCGTCCGCATCCCGAACTTCCCCAGGACGTCCCGTCCGATCACCCGCTTCGGGTGAACTGCCGGATCCGTCAGCTGGATCCCTCGACCCATGCGGGCGAGGTGGCCGAACGCGCAAACGGAGAGCTGCTCGAACTGCTGAGCGGGGACAAGCTGCAACGGCAGACCCTCGGGCTCATCACCGCCAGCGGAGGCGGCCTTACCGTCCGGGAGCTGGAGCACCTCACCGGCAAGCCGCCATACGCCCTGGAGCAGATGCTCGGCGGTGTCTTCGGTCGCACCGTGGTGGGGCGTGCTGACGCAGATCAGGGCCGCTTGTATCTGTTCGCCCATGAGACCTTGCGGGAGACGGCGGTCCGTGGCCTCGGGAAGCACATCGAGACGTACCGACGGAAGATTCATGGCTGGGCCGACGGCTACCGGCCGAAGTGGCCGGCCGACACCCCGCAGTACCTGTTGCGGGGTTACGTGCGCATGCTCACCGATCAGCGCGACACCGACCGGCTCACCGCCCTGGCGGTGGACGCGGTACGCCACGACCGCATGCTTAGCCTGTCCGGTGGTGACGTGGCCGCGCTCGCGGAGATCCGCGCCTGCCAGAACCTGATCCTGGCTGACGACGACCTGACAGAGACCGGCCTGTTTCGACTGCTCCGCCTGTCCCACCATCGCGATCAGCTCGAGAGCCGAAACAGCAACACGCCGGCTGACCTGCCCGCGGTGTGGGCGGCAGTCGGCCAGCCGACCCGTGCGGAAGCCCTCGCCCGCAGCATCACCGACCCCGCCCGGCAGGAACAGGCCCTGGCCGGTCTCGCGGGTGCGATAGCGGTCGCGGGTGATATCCGGCGCGGAGCGCAGGTTGCTGCCGGCATCGACGACACATCCCTCCGCAAGGTGACGCTAGACAATCTTGCCCGCGTCGCGGGCGCGGCCGGCGATCTGGAATTGGCCACCGAGATCGCAGTCACCGTCGGCGATCAGAGGCTCCAGTTGCGTACGCTCACCGACTTGTCACGGGCTGCAGCCGCGGGCGGTGATCTGCGGCTCGGGCGGCAGATCGCCGAAAACATCGTCAGCACACCGGCGCGGGCCGCGGCCCTGGCGAAACTGGCGACCAACGCAGCCTCTATCGGCGACCCGGCACGCACGGCGGCTCTGGCCGACGCGGCGGCCGAGGCAGCCGCCACCCTCGCGGAGGCATCGAAAGCGGTGGAGGTTCTGGCCGAGATTGTGCGTGCGGTCGGCCGGATCGGCGACCGTAACAGAGCGACCGAGTTCACGGAGCAGGCGAAGGAATTCACGAGGACGGTCCGGAACGACTTCGAACGTGGAGCACTGCTGGCTGCTCTGGCGCTGGCGACGGCCGCCGCCGGGGACCGCTCACACGCGGGGCAGATCGCCGGCGACATCACCGACCAGAAGTTGCGCGCGCAGACGCTGGCCGATCTGAACGGAGCGGCTGATCAGACCGATGACAGCGGTCGCCGGCCGACGTCATCGGAGTGCGCGCGAATGCTCGCGGACGGGATTACCGATCAGCGGTTGAAGGCTGTGGCCCACGCCGGCCTCGGAAGGCACGGCGCATCCGCCGGGCTCACGGCCCGACCCTCCCCCGGCCTGACTGGCCCGCGACACACCTTGGACGAGGCGGTCGCAGCCGTTCTGCGCCCGGTCAGGACGCTGGCCGACGCCGCCGTGCGAGTCGCGGAATGCGTCGCCGATCCGGCTCGGCACCCCGACTTGGTGCGGCAAGGACAACGGTTGACGAAACTGGCGGACGATACCGATCGGCGGCACGCCATGAGCCTGTCGGACGGTGCCCGGCTCGCCGCGGACGGAGCCGGCGGCGCCTCCCGGCAGCCGCTCGAGAATCTGGTACGTGCCCTGCTGGGCAGCGACTTGCTTCACCAGGTGACTGAGCTCGCCGAGATCGCGGAGCACGTGGCCGGGGACATCGCCATGGCGCACAGCCAGGGAAAGCCGTTGTCCGAGCTGGAGCCCGAGATTCAAGCTCTGCGTGGTCAGGCGGACACAGTGCTGGCGACTGCCTCCGTGTGGCGGCGGACGGATGTCGTGATCGTCGCCGGGTTGACGGCGGCCGCCATCGCCGATCCGTTCCGGCGAGTGCGGACGCTGACCGATACGGCCCACGCGCTGGCTGTTGACGGTGACCTGACATCGGCACGGCGACTGGCCGAGTTCGCTGACATGGGCGTCGGCGTCATCACCGAGTTGACTCAGCGAACCCGAGCTCTGAGCGAGCTGGCGAGAGTCTTCGCCGATGTCGGCGACCTGCCACGGAGCGTCGAATTCGCTGAACGCATCCCCGACTGGCAGAGCCGGGAAAACGCCTTGGCCGGCCTCGCCTCCCGCGGCGCGTCAGCGGACGACGTCGAGACTGCCGTCCGGGCCGCTCGTGCCATGAAAGACTCGTCCCGTCAGACACAGACCCTTGCCGCCGTGGCCCGGGAAGCCGGCACCACAGGTCACCACGAGCGGGCTTTCCGGATCGCCAAGGGTATCGCCGACCCGTCCCAGCAAGCGCACGTCCTGACCGACTTGGCCCGGACCGCCGCGGCTGCCGGTGACATGGAACGGGCCGTACAGCTGGCCGACGCGGCCGAGCGCACGGCGCGCAGCATCGTCGACCAGTCGCGGGCGGCCGAGGCACTGACCGAGCTGGCCCGGGTGACGGCCTCCGCCGGCGATGCACAACAGGCCATGGAACTCGTAGAGGCCGCCGAGCAGACCGCCCGGGGCATCGTCGACTCGGCCCGGCAGGCCACCGCACTGGCCGAGGCAGCCCGGGCCATGGCCCAGGTGACCGACATCCAGCGAGCGGTACGAGCTGCCCGCACGATCACACAGCACTCCGAGCAGGCGTCGGCGCTCACCGAACTGGCGCGTTCGGCGGCTGCGGCGGGCGATCGCGAGTTCGCCGAGCGTATTGTCCTCGAGATCACTGATCCGTTCCGTAGGGCAGAGGCGCTCGCCACCCTTGCCGGCTCAGCGGCGGCTGAAGGGGACATGCAGGCCGCCATCCATGCCGCTGATCTGATCGTCGACCCGACGCGCCGCGCGGCCACGTTGACCGATCTCGTGGGCATCGGCGCCGCGGCCGGTGACGCCCGCCAGTCGGCGGCGCTCGCCGATGCGACTGCCGTGTTCGCGAACACGGTGCCCGATCCCTATCAGCGAGCACAGATACTGTCCGGCCTCGCCGGTGCAGTCGCCGGCGGAGGTGAGCTCACCAGAGCCGTGGCCATCGCCGAATCCATCCCCAGCCCATCCCGGCAGGTTCAGACTCTCGTCGACCTGGCTCACTTCGAGGCGGCCGCCGGCGAACCGGAACGAGCGTTGCCGATCGCCCTGGCGATCCCCGACCCCCGCCTGCAGTCGCAGACGCTGATCGATCTGATCCGGCTCGTGGCCGCGTCCGGTTCGCTCGACCGTGCGCGTCAGATCGCCCACGAGATCAATGATGACGCCCTGCGCGCCCAGACGTTCGCCGAACTGGCAGCCGCGTGCCGGCGGTCGACGACCGTGACCGACCCCGCCGAACAGATGGCCCACCAAATCAGTAACCGGCAGCTTCAGAAGCGAGCGATGGCCAACCTGGCGGGCCGGGCTGCCACGGCGGGCGACATGGCACGAGCCTTCCGTATCGCATGGCGGATCACTGACTCGAGGTCTCGGGGCCTGGCGCTGGCCAAACTGGCACGCGCTCTGGCCGACAGGGGTGACATGGAGGAGGCCGTCAAGGTCGCAGCGCTAATCGAGGACAAGTTTCGTCAGAGCGTCGAGGTGGCCGGACTCGCGCGCCGCGCGACCGAGTCGGGCCATCTCCCGCGGGCCGCGGAGATCGCTGCCAAGATCCAAGACCCGGCAGTGCAGGCGCAAGAGCTGATGATGCTGGCGTCCCGGTTGGCGGACGCGGACGACATACCGAAGGCGGTCCTCGTCGCGCTCGACATCACGGCCGCCGACCAGCGTGCCCGCATGCTCGCCAACTTGGCGGCCCGGGCCGCCGCCACCGGTCAGGTCGACGAGGCGCTCCACATCGCGCGCCGCATCATCGCCCCGTCCCTGCGCGCGCCCGCGTTGATTGAGCTGTCGGCTACCCGACCGGAGTTCGCTGAGGCGGCCGAGAACGCCACAGCGCAAATCACGATTCCCAGTCAGAAGGCGCTGTGTCTCGCGCGTCTGGCAGGCCAAGCCGCGGCGCGTAGACCCGAGAAGGCGAAGGCCCTCGCCGACGCCGCCAGACAGGTAGCCAAGGGAATCACCGACGTGCCGGTGCAGGCGCAGACCCTGGTCGAGATGGCCCAGGTGCCGGCCATGCCCGGCTCCCTGCGCCTGATCGGCGAGGCCCTGGTCATGACCTCTTGGCGGATCTCGCTTCCGTCGCTGGCGAACGCCTACCCGCATGTGCTGCGGAAATTCACCACCACCGATTTGCAGTAGGCTCTGGTCTCGTTTCATAGGGGTGCCGGTAGAGCGGATCAACGGGGCGCACGGCCTGAAGCAGTCAGAGTGCGCAGGTTGTCAGCGGTTGGTGAGACTGAAATGCATGTAGTCCTTCAGGCTGGTCCAGCGGCCACCCCAGTGGAAGCCGTTCCAGAGGAAGGCCCGGGCTGCCCCCTCCCGGTGGATCATGCCGATCAGGTACTGGCTGCGGTTCAGGTAGAGGGCGCTGTTCGCCGGGGAGAGGGAACTGCCGCGCAGCATGGGGTTCTGGAACGGGTTGATGTCGATGGCCGTGCCGGAGGCGTGTTCGGACCAGACTCGGGTGCCGCCTACGTTTCGGCAGTTGTAGCCGGCGGTGACCACGGCCATGTTGCGTTGCTGGGGCATGTTGACGCGCATGGGGGCCATGGCCATGATGCGGAAGCGCCAGTTGTAGAGGATCCGGAAGATCTGCTGGGCGCGGCGGGCCACGTCGTAGCGGACGACCACGCTGCCCACGTGGTAGTCGCCATGGAAGTCTATGTAGGACACCCACAGTTTGCGCAGGTTGCCGGGGATGACGGGGCAGCTTGATCCGGGCTTCCAGTTGACCTCGCCGGGGGTGACCGGCACGATTTTCGACTGGAACGGGGGCAGGAGGACCGGCGGCGGGCCGAGGCGCAGGACAGCGTCGGGCTGGATGGCGTTGTTCAGGGGGATCTGGTTCCAGGCGGCCAGGTTTCGGGCGCTCACTCCGTAGCGGGCGCCGATCCAGCTCAGCGTGTCGCCGGGGCGGACCACGTGCCACGCCGCCGCCCGTGCTGCCGGCTGGGCGGCCGCTGCCTGGGTGGGTGCCAGGAACAGCGCGAGCAGCAGGGCGGTCAGGGCGGCGGCAGGGAGTCTCTTGGGCACGGGTACAGACCGTACGAAGGGACTCGGGCGTGTCGCAGGGAAACGTGAAACTTACCCAAGTTAGGCGAGCGCCACCGGCACGGGTTGCAGGGTGACGCGTACGGGCGTGCCGGGCGCCAGCGAGCCGAGCCGGTCGGTCGCCACCTGGGCCACGACCAGCACCTCCCCTACTGTGACGGTCACCTTGCTGATCGGGCCCAGGAAGCTGGTCGTCAGCACCCGGCCGTTGCCGCCGGTCTCCGGTGTGACGTGCACGGACTCCGGTCGTACGAGGGCCGTGACCGCAGCCGACGACGCGGGCGCGAGCAGCGGCAGAAGCGTGCCCAGCACCTCGACCTCCTGGCCCACCACGCGGCCGGGCAACCGGTTGCTCAGGCCCACGAACTCGGCCACGAACGGCGTCGCGGGAGTCAGGTAGATGTCGGCCGGGGCGGCCAGCTGCTCCAGCCTGCCGGAGCGCATGACGCCCACCCGGTCGGCGACGGCGAGCGCCTCCTCCTGGTCGTGCGTGACGAACAGCGTCGTCGTGCCGACCTCGGTCTGGATGCGGCGGATCTCGTCGCGCAGCTGCACGCGCACCTTCGCGTCCAGCGCCGACAGCGGCTCGTCGAGCAGCAGCACGCTCGGCTCGATGGCCAGCGCCCGGGCCAGCGCCACCCGCTGCTGCTGGCCACCCGACAGCTGGTGCGGGTAGCGGTCGGCGAACTGCGCGATCCCGACCAGTTCGAGCATCTCCTTCGCCCGTGCGGACGACTTCGAACGGCCGCGCAGCGACAACCCGAACGACACGTTGGCCGCTGCGGTCAGGTGCGGGAACAAGCTGTACGCCTGGAAGACCATGCCCATGTCGCGCCGGTTGGCCGGCAGGCTGGTGACGTCCTTGCCGCCCACCAGCACCTGCCCGCTGTCGGCGTCCTCGAGACCGGCCAGCACACGCAGCGCCGTCGTCTTGCCGCAGCCGGACGGGCCGAGCAGCGCTACGAACTCGCCCGGCTCGATGGACAGGTCGAGGTTGTCGAGGGCGTGCACGGTGCCGAACGTCCGGCGCAGCGAGTTGAGATGCACGGCGACGCCGGTCATGCGGCAGGCTCCTTGGAAGCGACAGAGGCGGGGGCGGCCGGGGCGGCCGGGGCGACAGCAACGGAAGAACGGCGCCGCCCACCCAGCAGGGACAACAGAAGCAGCAGGACGAAGGCGAGCAGCAGCGCGGTGAGCGAGACCGCGACCGACATGGTCGCGCTGCTCTTGCCCAGGAAGTTGATCGCGACCTGCAGGTTCGTGCGGTTGAGCAGCGACGCGATGGTGAACTCGCCGAGCACCAGCGCCACCGTCAGGAACGCGGCCGAGAGCACCGCCGAGCGGATGTTGGGCAGCACGACCCGCCACATCACCGTGCCCCAGCCCGCGCCCAGCGACCGGGCCGCCTCGGCCAGCGTCTTCACGTCGATCGCCGACAGCCCGGCGTCGATCGCGCGATAGGCATAGGGCAGGACCAGGATGGTGTACGCGAAGACCAGCGTCAGTGACGAGCCGCCGAAGAAATACGTGACCCAGGCGTAGACCGGCGCCAGCCCCACGACCAGCACGATGGCCGGGATCGTCAGCGGCAGCAGGCACAGGAACTCGACGACGCGGCGCAGCCGGGGCAGCCGCAGACGGACCCAGACGGCCGTCGGAACCAGCAGCACCAGCATCAGCAGGGCCGTGAGCGCCGCCTGCGACAGCGACGACGTGATGCCCTCGGCCAGCGCCGGATACCGCTCGCTCAGCTCCGGCCAGTTGACCAGCGCGGGCCAGGTCGACGGGTCGCGCGTCGAGAACTCGACCATCGCGATGAGCGGCAGCACGAAGAAAACGCCGAGAACGATCAGAACCGTCCACCGGAACGCGCGCTGCCTGCGCGCGCGACGGGCGATCACCCCAGCCATTTGGACGTCCGTTTCTGCAGCAGCGTGTACAAGGCCATCACGACCGACACGACGACGACCATGCCCAGCGCCATCGCCTTGCCGACGTTCTGCTGGCCGAGCAGCACCTCACTGGTCAGGGCGCCGCGGATCTGCAGCGGCACGAGCGGGGAGCCCTGGCTGACCAGGGCGGCCGCGGTGGCGTACGCGGAAAAGCTGTTGGCGAACAGAAGCAGCGCCGAGCCGAGGAAAGCGGGGGCGAGCAGCGGGCCCGCGACCCGGGTCCAGTACTGCCAGGTCGTGCCGCCCAGACTCTCGGTCGCCTCGCGCCACTGGGGACGGATGCCGTCGAGCGCGGGCAGGAACACGATCACCATGAGCGGGATCTGGAAGTACGTGTAGACGAGGGTGAGCCCCGGCAGTTCGAAGAGCCACACGCCGTTCTCGTACAGGTTGACGTTGAACGTGTCCTGCAGCCAGACGGTGATGAAGCCGGACAGGCCGATGGTGGCCAGGAACGCGAACGCCAGGGTGACGCCGCCGAACTGGGCGAGGACGCCGGCCGCCGCGGTCACCACCCGGCGCAGCACGCCGTCGGGCTTCGCGGTCACCAGGGCGTACGCCAGAAGGGCGCCCAGCACCGCGCCGACCAGCGCGCTGAGGGCCGAGAGCGCGATGCTGCGGCCGAAGGCGTCCAGGATGTACGAGTTGCCGAGCGCCTTGACGCTGTCGAGGCTCGCGCCGCCCTCGTTGCCCGCGAACGCGCCGATCACCACCACCAGCGTCGGGATGACCAGGAAGATCGTCACGTAGGCGAAGAACGGCACCGTGCCGAGCAGGGCGGCGACGCCCCGCAGGCGTGGCCGCCGGGCCACGCGCTGCGGGACGGCCGCGACGGTCTCAGCCAATGGCCTTGGCCCAGTCCGAAGCCAGGATTTCCTTGGCCTTGGTGTTCTGGGCCTCGGTCGGGATCACGGGGCTGCCTTCGATCTCGGGCAGAGCCGCGAACGCCGTCTTGTCGATCGTGCCGGCCTTCGCCATGGCGTCGGCCCGCACGGGACGGGCGCCGCCCTTGAGCCACAGGTTCTGACCCTCGTCGGAGTAGAGGAACTCCTGCCACAGCCGCGCGGCGGCCGGGTGCGGGGCGTCCTTGTTGATGGCCTGCGCGTAGTACGAGCCGAGCACCGCGCCGGTGGGGACGAAGGTCTTCCAGGTCTTGAGCTTGGTGGCCCCGGCCGCGTTCAGGTAGTCCCAGTCGAAGACGACCGGGGTCTGACCGGACTGGATGGTGGCGGAGTCGGGGTCGACCGGCAGCAGGTTGCCGGCCTTCTTGAGCCGGCCGAAGAAGTCGACGCCGGGCTTGATGTCCTCGACGGTGCCGCCGTTGCCGAGCGAGGCGGCCTGCACGGCGCCGAACGCGGAACCGGCCTGGGTCGGGTCGCCGTTGAGCGCGACCTTGCCCTTGTACTCCGGCTTGAGCAGGTCGGCCAGGCTGGTCGGAGCCGGCACCTTGGCGCTGTCGTAGCCGACCGACATGTAGCCGCCGTAGTCGTTCGTCCAGGCGCCGTTGGCTTCCTTCAGGTTGTCCGGGATCTCGCTGTGCTTCTCCACCTTGTACGGCGCGAACATGGCCACGTTGGCCGTGGCGACCGCGGCGCCCAGGTCGAAGACGTCGGGGGCGCCGTCCTGACCCTTGAGCTGGTTGGCCGCGTTGATCTCGTCCTGGCTGGAGCCGTCCGGCTGGGCCGAGTTGACCTTGATGCCGTACTTGTCGCCGAAGGTCTTGATGATCTCGCCGTAGTTGGCCCAGTTCGGCGGCAGGGCGATGACGTTGAGCTGGCCCTCGGCCTTGGCCGCCTCGACCAGCTTGTCGAGGCCGCCCAGGTCGGCCGCGCTGGTGGCGGCGGCCGCGCTCGAGCGCGAGGACTCGGACTCCTTCTCGGGCGGCGAGCAGGCCGTGATCGCGGCTATAGTGGTGGCCGCCACAGTGACGGCGATCGTGCGGATGAATGGACGCACCGTTGTTCCTCCCTCTGCGCGCACCGGGCCGATACGCGCTGGGTGATCATGAAAGTGCTCCCTGGACAGCAGGCGTCGGCAAGGCGTCCACCCGGCAACAACTTTTCGCTGATCAGGCGGACTTCCGGCGCCGCGTCCAGCCGTTGCCGTGATCGTAAACCCCACGGTGATCAATGCCTAGAGCTCGCCCATCAGGACTCGCACCCGCGCCGCCTCGCGGGTGAGATGGTCGCGCTCGGGCACACTGCCGGCCCGGCGGGCGGCCTCGGCGTACAGCTCGGCCGCCCGGCCCAGGTCGCCGGCGCGTTCCAGCAGGTACGCGTGGACAGCGAGGTAGCGGGGCAGATCCGGGTCCAGTTTGCTCAGCTCGGCCAGGCCGGCCCGCGGCCCGTCGGCCTCGCCGACCGCGACGGCCCGGTTCAGCCGCACCACCGGGCTGTCGGCGAGCCCGAGCAGCTCGTCGTACCACTCCACGATCTGCACCCAGTCGGTCTCGCCGGTGCTCGGGGCATCGGCGTGCAACGCGGCGATCGCCGCCTGCGCCTGATACTCGCCCAGCCGGTCGCGGGCCAGCGCGGCCTGCAGGATGGCGACCCCCTCGGCGATCAGCCCGGTGTCCCAGCGGGAGCGGTCCTGTTCGGCGAGCGGCACGAGCCGGCCACCCGGACCGGTGCGCGACGCCCGGCGCGCGTGGTGCAGCAGCATGAGGGCGAGCAGCCCCGCCACCTCGGGATCGCCGGTCGCGGCGGCCAGCTGGCGGGTCAGGCGCACCGCCTCGGCGGCCAGGTCGACGTCACCGCTGTAGCCCTCGTTGAAAACCAGGTAGAGCACCCGCAGCACCGTGCCGAGATCGCCCGGCCGGTCGAGCGGAAGCCCGGCGAGCCGGCGCTTGGCCCGGCTGATCCGTTGCGCCATGGTCGCCTCGGGAACCAGGTGGGCGGCCGCGATCTGACGGGTCGTCAGGCCGCCGACGGCGCGCAACGTCAGGGCCACGGCCGATCCGGGCGGCAACGACGGATGCGCGCAGAGGAAGTAGAGCCACAGCGAGTCGTCGGTGGCCGGCGCCGGACCGGGCGGCGGCTCGACGTCCACGGCCAGTTCGCGCCCCCGGCGGGACGATTCGGCTCGCGCCGCGTCCAGGAACTTGTGCCAGGCCACCGCGACGAGCCAGCCCTTCGGATCGCGCGGCGGATCGTCCGGCCAGGCGCCCAGGGCCCGGATCAGAGCCTCCTGCACGGCGTCCTCGGCCGCGGCGAAATCCGCCCCGCGCCGGACGAGGACGCCGATCACCGCCGGCACGAGCTCCCGGACGAGCGACTCGTTCACTCGGTCGCCGGATGACCCGCGGTCAGGAACGGCCGCAGCTCGAGCCACTCCCGGATCGGCTTCCCGCCCGCGCCGGGCGCCTCGGACAGCTCGGCGGCCAGTTCCAGGGCCCGGTCGTACGACTCCACGTCGATGATCATCCAGCCCGCGATCAGGTCCTTGGTCTCGGCGAACGGGCCGTCGGTCACCGGTGGCCGCCCCTCGCCGCCGGACCGGACGAAGGTGCCCTGCGTCGAGAGGGCCTGACTGTCGACGTACTCGCCGGTGGCCTCGATCCGCTTCGCGAAATCCTCCATGTACTGGACGTGAGCCGTCAGCTCCTCGGGCGTCCACCGATCCATCGGCACGTCGTTCTCCGGAGCCGGGGCGCCACGGTAGTGCTTGAGCAGCACGTACTTCGCCATGGTGGTCTCCTCTCAGGCATTCTGGCGCTCGGCCCGCTGCCGCACCAGTTCCTCGACCGCGCTGGGCAGGGTGGTCTCGAAGTCGATCAGCTTGACCCAGGCCGGCGTGATCACGATGCGGACCATGCCCGCGTACAGCGAGCGCACCTCGGCCTCCCACTCGACCCGCTGCTCGGCGCTCATCTGGTAGCTGCCGTTCATCCGCAGGTACTCCTCGGGAATGCCGTCCACATCGTCCAGCTCGGCGCGCCCGCGCAGCAGCAGGATCTTCGGCGGGTGCACCTCGGTGTCGATGGTCAGCGCCACCTGCGGGTTGTGCCGCAGCGCGGCCAGCTTGGGCGCGTTCCTGGTGGTGCAGAGCACGATCCGCGACCCGTTCCAGGTGAACGCGATCGGGACGGTGCGCGGGGTGCCGTCCGTGGCCACGTAGGCCAGGCGGGTCAGATCACGGGCCAGCAGCTCCTGGCTGTACGGGCGGTTCAGAATCTCGGTGATCTCGTGCTGTTCCACGGTCGTCGGCTCCTGTGGTCGCTGGTGTGGTGCCCCGGGGACGGAGCCGATCCCCCGCTTTCGACACGGTTCAGGAAATTTCTTCGGCGAGACCCACGATGATGCCCTCCGGCCCGCGCAGGTAGCAGAGCCGGTACGTGTTCTCGAAGTCCACCAGTTCGCCGACCAGCTCGGCGCCGTGCTTGTCCCGCAGGCGGGCGATCACGTCCTCGACGTCGTCGACCGCGAACATGATGCGACGCAGGCCCAGCGTGTTGGCCGGCGCGGCCCTCGGCTCCGGACTGACCGGCTCCGGCCGGTGGAACCGCGCCAGCTCGACGCGGCCGGGGGCGCCCGGGATCCGCAGCATCGCGATGTCCTGCTTGACGCCGGAGACGGCGATGACCCGCTCCACCCACAGCCCCTCGGCCGGCCCTCGCCCCTCCAGCTCCATGCCGAGCTCGACGAAGAACGCGATGACGGCGTCCAGGTCCTCGACCACGATGAGGACGTTGTCCATCCGCTTGATCGCCATGTCAGTCTCCTTGAGTCGGTTCCCGCACCCGGGACGAAGCCGCGGCCGGCTTCTCGACACGAGCCACCCTCAGAAGCCCAGCCCGTCGAGAATGCGCAGGACGACGGTGCTCTTGCTCTCGCCCGCCTGCGGCTCCGTCCCGGCCAGCACCAGGATCACGTCGTCGACCTCGGCTACGACGTCGGCCCGCCCGGCTCGCACCGGTCACCACCGCTACCCGCGGCTCAGTCATGGCAGAGAGAATGACAGGGCGGTACGACAAGAAGCGGCTCAGCCGGCGGTGACCCCGAGGCCGCCCGCGATGATCGTCTCGCGGCTGCTGAACTCGCCGGTCAGCAAGGGCATGGCCCGCGTGATCGCGGCGCGTGTCTCGGGCAGCCGCAACGACGCGTCGTGGTGGTCCTTCGACTCCCACACCTCGGACACCCAGATGGTCACGTCGTCCGCCGCGTCCAGACCCACCACATAGAGGCGGCAGCCGGCCGCGCGCAGCCCGTCGGCTCCGCCGGTCAGAATGGCGGCCACCTCGTCGCGGTGGCCGGGCCTGGTCTTCATCGAGTTCACGTATCCGTACGGCATTGGATCATCCTGGCACCGCCGGTGACCCAGCGGAGGCCTTCGCCGGCCCGGGCCACGGTCGGGGCCGGCGGCGCGGTCAGGATGCGGGCGGTGTCGATGAGCGGGACACGGCTGAAGGCCTGGGGGAAGTTGCCGACCAGGCGGCCGGCCTCGGTGTCGGCGCCGGGCGGCCGGCGCCGTACGTCGTGCCGGCCTGGTCGCGTTCGAGCCAGCCCGTCTCGACGAGCATGCGGCGCACCGCGGCCACGTCGTCGGTGACCGCGGACAGCCGCCGGTTGATCTCACCCTCGTCGTGCAGGCCCTCGAGCGCCAGGAAGCGGGCCAGCAGCTCGCCGAGCAGAGCGTAGCGCTCGCTGAGCGTGGGCGGCATCGTGGTCAGGCGCCCGTGGGTGAAATTGCCGCGCAGCTGCGGATAGTCGCCGAGAAACACGGTGATCGGCTGCTCGCGGTCGAGTGCCTGCGCGGTCTCGCGCAGGATGCCGGGCGACGCGCGGTAGATGCCGTTGCCCGTGCCGGTGGCCAGGCCCGCGCCGACCAGGCGGGCCAGGGTCTCGCCGGCGGTCTGCACGGGCACGTCGATCGTGTACGCGAGCTCGGCGATCGAGGCGCCCTCGGCGCCCCGGCGTACGAGCTCGGCGAACGCCCGCAACCGCAACGGGGTGGCGAGCTGGTTCAGGATCTCGGCGGCGCGGGCGGCTTCGGCGGACATTCCGTCACCGTAGACTCACCCGCGCCACCGGGGCGATCCCTTTTAGAGCTCGGCCACGTACGCGGCGATCCAGGCCAGCGGCGCGTTCCAGTTGATGGTCAGCTCGTTGGTCGACCACGACTGGATGTCGTCGATGTAGCAGAACTGGCCGACGCAGCCGGTGAGCTTGCTCTGCGCGAACGGGTCCTGGATCGACGAGTTGGCCCCGCCGGCCAGCGTGCCCTTCGGCGGGTTGGGCAGGGCCGGGTCGAGCTGCCGGGCGTACCAGCGGCTGTGCTGGTTCTGCGAGCTGACCGTGCCGTAGCCGGTGACGTACGAGATGTTGAGCGCGTTGCGGCCGAAGATGTAGTCGAGGCCGGTCAGCACGCCGTCGCGGTACTTGTCGCGGCCGGTCAGCTCGTGCGCCGCCGCGATGACGACCATGTTGTTGAGGATGGTGCTGTTGGAGCCCCAGTCCCACATGTTGTTCGCCGGGGCGTAGGGGACGCCGTACGCGTGGTTGCGCTGGATGGCCAGGTACTTCTCGGCCCCGGCGATCACCGACGCCTTGACCGCGGCCAGGCCGGGCAGGCGGTTCGGCACCAGCGCCAGGTCCAGGCGACCCGCTGCGGCGGTGTTCCCCCAGTCGAAGGCGCCGGCGCCGAACACGTCGGCGGTGTGCTCGGGCGACGAGAGCACATCCGCCTGGTACTTCTTCTCCCCCGTGGTCAGGAACAGCTCCGCCGCGGCCCAGTAGAAGTCGTCGGAGACCTTGGCGTCGTTGTAGGCGCCACCGCCGACGCCGTCGGACTCGGGGGCGAGCCGGTCGGGGTTGGCCCGGGCGGCCGCGTAGGCGGTGCGGGCGGCGGCCAGCGCCTTCTTGGCGAAGGCCGGGTCGTACGCCTTGTAGATGCGCGCGGCCTGGGCAGCGGTGGCGGCCAGGTTCAGCGTGGCCGCGGTCGACACCGGGTGCAGCTCACGCGGCTGCGGGTCGAGGTGCGGCAGCAGGGGCAGCCCGGTCCAGGCCTGGTCGTGGATCTTGTGGTGGGCCATGCCGGCGTACGGCTGACCGGCCGGCACCTGCATGCGGAGCAGGAAGTCGAGCTCCCAGCGCACCTCGTCGAGCAGGTCGGGAGTGCGGGTGCGGCTCTCCGGGATGTTGAGGCCGACCTTCCTGAGACCCGGGCTGCGCTCGTACGCGTTGAGCAGCTCCCACACCGAGATGCCGCCGTTGACGACGTACTTGCCGTGGTCGCCGGCGTCGTACCAGCCGCCGCGCACGTCGAGCCGGTAGTCGCACACCCCGGCCTGGCAGGGAACGTTCCCGTCACCCTGGTTGGGCGCGACGTCGACGTGCCCGGCCGGGCGGCCGTAGCCGGGCCGCAGGGCGTCGTCGATCGCGATCCCGCTGCGCTGGGTGTAATAGAACTTGAGCGCATCGGAGCGGAGCTTCTCGTACGCGTCGGCGCCGATCGCGAACGGGCGGCTGGTCTCGCCGTCGGCCGTCAGCGTGTAGCCGCTGCCCTTGCGGATGTAGCGCCCGAAGTCGATGGTGTGCACGTTCTGCCCGGACGAGACGTCGACGCCCCGGGGCTTGCTCTGGCCGCGCGCCACGACCTTGCCGGACTTGTCGGCCAGCTGCCAGGGCAGGGCGGCGGTCGCGGTGGTCACCAGGGTGGCCCCCTTCGGACCCTTGGGCAGGTACGCGACCTGGTTGACCCGCACGCGGGGGCCGGTGTCGGGCTCGTACACCTCGGGCGGGACGCCGCCGACCAGGGAGACGTTGTCCAGGCAGAACCGCCACGGATCGGGGCTGCCGCCGAGCTGGAAGGCGATCTGGGCCTGAGCCGTCGTCGTGCCGGCGGTGAACGTCCACTCGTAGTGCTGGGTGTCGCCGAGCACGGGCGACTGCTCGAAGTACGTGTCGTAGGGGTCGACGGCCAGGCCGACGACCGCCCGGACGCTGCGCCCGGCGGGAGCCCCGCTCGCGTCGAACGAGAACCGGTAGTTCTCGCCCGCCACGAGGTCGATGTCGTTCTGCCCGACGATCGCGTCCCACTTGTTGGCCGTGCCCCCCGGCACGTCCACACAGGCCCGGCCGTCCTCGAGCGCCAGCGTCATCTCCGCATTGGCCCAGAACGGCGCCGTGCCGTTGTCGAAACCGCCGTTGACCACCTGCTCGACCTCGGCGGCGTGGGCAGCCGGCGCGGCGGCCCCGGCCGCCAGCAGTACGGCCGACCCCACAATGGCCACCGTGCGGGAGCGCTCCCAGATTCGCGACATGAAGTCATCCTGATCGATCCGGTGACGCCGTGTCAACGAACCCGAAACGACGTGTTCATCCGCGCCGTCCCGGCCGCGTGGCGAGTTGCGGGCCGTCCGCGCCCGTGATGGGGTGACCACCATGAGCACCTGGACGCCCGTGGTCGACGTCTCCCTGCTCGTCCGCCGGCCGTCGGCCGAGGTCTACGAGGCCTTCGCCGATCCCGGAATCATCCGGAAGTTCTGGCTCGCGCACAGCTCAGGACGGCTCGAGACCGGCGCCCGGGTGCGCTGGGCCTTCAAGATCGCCGGCGCCGAGACCGACGTCGAGGTCATCGCGGCCGAACCCGGCCGGCGGCTCGACCTGCGCTGGGACGACGGTCAGCCGCTCACGATCACCTTCGAGGACCGCGGCGACGCCACCGTCGTCAGGATCCGGGTCGCCGAGTTCGGCGGCGATGAACCCGCTGCCGTCGCCGTGGAGACGATGTCCGGCTTCACGCTCGTGCTCGCCTCCGTGAAGATGCTGCTCGAGCACGGCATCGAGGGCGACCTCATGTACGACAGATTCCCCGACGCCGACTACGCCGACGCTCGCTGACCATTCCGGAGCGCCCCGCTGGGTTTGACCTTCCGAGCGCCACCATTCACTCAGGTCGCCCGGGTGGGCCGAGCGTTCCGGCGCGCCAGCGCCTGCTCGGCCCACCCGGGCCCTCGGCGTGAGCGACGGTCCGTACCCACCACCCCGCCACGACAGCACGACCTTGACGTTGACGTTGACGTTGCCTTGGTGTGACCTTTGTCGAGATGTAGCCCCCCTTCTGTTGCCGGACACCTCGGTGCGGAAGGCTGCGGGGCATGGACCTTCGTAACGGGCTGCGGCCGCTGGGGAGCACGCCGGCAGAGTTCGAGCAGGACCTGCTCAGCAACCTGTACTACCGGCGCGGCACCACCGTCGAGTCGGCCAGCGCGCAGGACGCGTACGAGACCCTGGCCCTCACCGTGCGCGACCGGCTGGCCGCCCGCCGCGCCCGCACCGCGGCGGCGCAGTACGACAGCAACCCCCGCTGGGTTTACTACCTGTCAGCGGAGTATCTGCTCGGTCCCCAACTGGACCAGAACCTGCTCTACAGCGGCACCACCGACCTCGCGCCGGCCGCGCTCAAGGCCCTGGGCTTCGACCCGGCCGAGGTGGCCGCGCTCGACGTCGAGCCGGGCCTGGGCAACGGCGGCCTCGGCCGGCTCGCTGCCTGCCTGCTCGACTCGCTCGCCACCATGGACATTCCCGCGGTCGGCTACGGCATCCGCTACGACCTGGGCATCTTCAAGCAGTCGTTCGAGAACGGCGAACAGGTCGAGAAGCCCGACGACTGGGCCTTCCAGGGTGACCCGTGGGAGTTCCCGGCGCCGGACGACCGGAACCGGGTCGGCTTCTACGGCCACGTCGGCCCGGAGGGCTGGGTGCCCGGTGAGGTCATCGACGGCGAGCCGAGCCACCTGCTGGTTCCCGGCTACGGCACCGAGACGGTGAACTTCATCCGGTTGTGGCGGGCCCGCGCCACCGAGGCGTCGTTCGACCTGTCCCGCTTCTCGGCCGGGCAGTACGCCGAGGCCGTCGACCAGGCCGTGCGGGCCGAGAACATCAGCAAGGTGCTCTACCCCGACGACAGCACCGAGTCGGGCCGCGAACTTCGCCTCAAGCAGCAGTACTTCCTGGTGTCGTGCTCGCTGCGCGACATCATCCGGCGGTTCCGGTTCCGCAACCACGACTGGGCCGAGTTCCCGGCCAAAGCGGTCATCCAGCTCAACGACACGCACCCGACGCTGGCCATTCCGGAGCTGATGCGGCTGCTGGTCGACGAGGAGGGGCTGGACTGGGACCAGGCCTGGTCGATCGTGCGGCAGACCTTCGCGTACACCTGCCACACGCTGCTGCCCGAGGCGCTGGAGACGTGGCCGGTGGCCATGCTGGGCCGCCTCCTCCCCCGGCACCTCGAGATCATCTACCGGATCAACGACGGGCTGCTCGGCGAGGTCCGCTCCCGTTTTCCCGGCGACCTCGACCGCGTACGTCGGATGTCGCTGATCCAGGAGGAGCCGGAGCGCCGGGTCCGGATGGCCAACCTGGCCGTCACCGGCACGTTCGCGGTCAACGGCGTGGCCGAACTGCACTCCCAGCTGCTGACGGCGACGACCTTCCACGACTTCGCGACAATGTGGCCGGACCGCTTCCGCAACGTGACCAACGGCGTCTCCCCGCGGCGGTTCGTGCGGCTCGCCAATCCCGGGTTGTCGTCGCTGATCACCTCGGGCCTGGGCACGGACGCCTGGCTGCGCGACCTGTCGCTGCTGGCGGGACTGGCGCCGCTGGCCGGGGACAGCGCGTTCCGGGCGCAGTGGCGCACCGAGAAGCGACGGGCCAAGGCGGCCCTCGGGCTGGGCGATCCGGGTGCGCTGCTCGACGTGATGATCAAGCGGTTCCACGAGTACAAGCGGCAGCAGTTGAAGCTGCTGCACATCATCACGCTGTACCACCGGCTGAAGTCCGACCCGGGCCGGTTCGGGGTGCCGCGCACGGTCCTGTTCGGCGGCAAGGCGGCGCCGGCGTACACCGCGGCCAAGTCGATCATCCACCTGATCAACGCGGTGGCGGCGACGATCGCGGCCGACCCGGTCACGTCCGGGCAGCTGCGCGTGGTGTTCCCGCCCAACTACAACGTCACGCTGGCCGAGAAGATCATTCCGGCCGCCGATCTGAGCGAGCAGATCTCCATGGCCGGCAAGGAGGCTTCCGGTACGGGCAACATGAAGCTCGCGCTGAACGGGGCGATCACGATCGGCACTCTCGACGGCGCGAACGTCGAGATCCGCGACCGGGTCGGCGGCGAGAACTTTTTCCTGTTCGGGCTGGACGCGACCGGCGCCGCCGCGCTGCGCGGCTCCTCGTACCAGCCGCGGTCGTACTACGACTCGGACCCGGAACTGAAGGCAGCGCTGGACGCCGTTCTGGCCGGCGCGTTCGGCGGGGTGGGACACGACGTCGCGCAGTCGCTCCTCGACCGCGACGAATACCTCACGCTGGCCGACTACCGGTCCTACGTGGACGCCCAGGACGAGGTGTCGGCGGCCTGGCAGGATCAGGAGCGGTGGACGCGCATGTCGATCCTGAACGCGGCCAACAGCGGCTTCTTCTCCTCCGACCGTACGGTCGCCGACTACCTCGACCGCATCTGGCGGGCCACCCCCGTACGCCCCTGACGGCCCGCTTCCCCAGCGGGCCCTTGGCAACCGGGGTTCCGGCGCGTTTGATGACCGGTGAGATGCGCCGACACCGATCGAGCCTGGGCGCCCTGCTCCACCACGTGCATGTGAGCGGGCCGCTGTCGCGTGCCGCGCTGGCGACGAGGATGGGCGTCAACCGCAGCACGATCCTGGCGCTCACGGCCGAACTGGTGGCGGCGGGCCTGGTCAGCGAGCAACCCCCGTCCGGTACGACCGGAGCCGGTCGCCCGTCGCTGGTCGTGCGCCCGTCGCCGCGGTTCTTCGTGCTCGCCTTCGACGTGGCGGTCGACCGTTTGACGGCCGCCCGGGTCGGTCTGGGCGGCACGATCCTCGACCGCCGCTCGGCTCCGCGCAGCCGCATCGGCGTCGACCTCGAGACGGTGGTCCGCAAGCTGGTGTCGCTGGGCCGCTCCCTGATCGACGCCGCTCCCCCGGCAACGGTGTGCGTGGGCATCGGCGCCTCCTACTGCGGCATGATCCGCCCCGGCGACGGCATGGTCCGCTACGGCCCCGAGCTGGGCTGGGTCGATCAGGCCTTCGGCGCCGAACTGGCCAAGGCGCTCGACCTGGGCCTGCCCGTCGCCGTCGGGAACGAGGCCCACCTGGGCGCGATGGCCGAACACGAACGGGGAGCCGGCGTCGGCGTCCCCGACCTGATCTACCTGCACGGCGACGTGGGGGTGGGCGGCGGCATCCTGGTCGGCGGCAAGCTGCTGGGCGGCGACGCCGGCTACGGCGCCGAGGTCGGCCACATGCTGGTCAACCCGGTCGACGGCCGCCCCTGCCTGTGCGGCTCTCAGGGCTGCCTGGAGGCCGAAACCGGCGAGTACGCCCTGCTGGCCGCCGCGGGCCGTGCTCCCGGCCCGTCCGGCGCCGGCGCCGTACGAGCGGTGGCCCGCGACGCCGTGACCGGCGACCCCGCCGCCGCCCGGGCCGTGGCCGAGATCGGCGACTGGCTGGGCATCGGCGTAGCCAACCTGATCAACCTGTTCAACCCGGGCGTCGTCATCTTCGGCGGCATGCTCCGCGACGTCTACGAGGCCGCCGCCCCGCAGGTGGCCGCCCGCATAGCCCGCCACGCGATGCCCGTCTCCCGCGAGCGGGCCCGCCTGCGCCTCTCCGCCCTGGCCGACGACGCCACCCTGCTGGGCGCGGCCGACCTGGGCTTCGCCGCCCTGCTCGCCGACCCCCTGACGACCCCGGCGCTCCGATAGGGTCGCGGTATGGCGCGCTGGGGTACCGAAGAGCCAGACCGACTGGTGAAGCCGCAGATCTCAGGATGAGGCCGCCGGGGCGCAGCACCCGCACGGACTACTTGGCAGATTGACGACCGCGCAGTCGGGGCGCGGGTAGGGGCCACCCTTCGGCGGCGGCGTACTCGGCTGCGGCGGCCAGGTCGGCCTCGTCGGCGCCGGTGGTCAGCAGGTGGTCGAACAGGCGAGTGAGGGCGGCTCGCCGGTCGCTGCGCCGGTCCTCGTCGGCCGAGCGGCCCGCGGCGTACGCCCGCACCAGGTCGTGCATCGCCCAGCGGCCGGGGCCGGCCGGGAGCAGCAGGTTCTCAGCGACCAGTTCGCGGAGCGCCCCGTCCGCGGCCGCACCGGTCAGCGCGGCCGCCGCGGGCGCGTCGAAACTGCGGCCGGGGTGGTGGGCGAGCAGGCGCAGCAACTCGCGGGCCCGGGCGGGCAGGTTGCGGTACGAGACGTCCAGAGCCTGCCGTACGGCGGGGTCGAGGCGCCCGGAGCGGCGGCGCTCGGCCAGCCAGTCGGCGTGGTCGGCCAGCGTCCAGCCGGGCCTGTCGCGCATGTGGGCGACCACGCGGGCCAGCGCCAGCGGCAGATACCCGCAGGTCTCGGCTATCCGGTCGGCCGCTGCGGGGTCGGCGCCGGGCGGTGACGCGGTCAGCAGCAACTCGCGGGCCTCGTCGGGTCGCAGCACGCCGACCGGGACGTGCCGGGCGCCGGTCAGGTCGTCGAGGGTGCGCCGGCTGGTCACCAGGGTGACGCTGCCGGGGCCGGGGGCGGTCAGGGGACGTACCTGGGAATCGTCGGCCGCGTCGTCGAGCAGCACCAGGACCCGGGCGCCGGAGAGCCGGGCGCGGTAGCCCGCCGACTGGGCCGCGAGGCCGTGCGGCAGGTGCTGCCCGGGGACGCCGAGCAGGCGCAGGAAGCCGTCGAGCACCGCGTCGGGGCCCGCCGGCGGCTGGTCGGCATGGCTGCCGCGCAGGTTGACCGCGAGCACGTGGTCGAACGGCCGGGTGGTCGCGAGCCGGTGGGCGATCTGCAACGCGAGGGTCGTCTTGCCGGAGCCGGCCATCCCGGAGAACACAGTCATGGGGCTGGGGGCGATTTCCGGCGTACGCCCGACGAAGCCGGTCGGCAGGGCGGGCAGGCTGCCGAGAACCCGCACCTGGGATCCCGCGCCCCGGCTCTCGCCGCTGGCCACGCGCAACGCCTGCCGCCACTGGTTGGTGTAGCCGGGGTCGGCGTGCAGGGCCTCGACCACCGCGACGACCAGGTCGGGGTCGAGCCGGCGGCGCCCGGTCCGGAAGCAGTCGACGACGGTGGTCTTGCCGACCTGTTCCCCCGGCGGCCGGCGGGTGTTCACGCGGGCCGTGATGGTCTCGTACGACGGGTTGCCGGCCCAGGTCTTGAGCAGGCGCAGGCAGGCGGCGACCTCGTCGAGGGTCTGCGCCGGCCCGGGGTCGGGCAGCGCGGCGAACTGCGACACGGAGTGCTCCGGGGGGTCGTCCGAAGTCGGAGCACCGACGGTAGTCCCCTCCTGCCACTGCGCACATCCGGATTCGTTCGGATTCCGCATCCGGATGCCACACGGGCGGCATGGTGGGTGTTGCCGACAGGGATCCGAAACGGGGGGTCGTTCCCGCAACGGGGGTGGGAGCGACGCGGACCCTAAGGCGCGTGCCGGGCGTGGTGCCGATGGGCCCACGCCCGGTTCGCTTTGCCTCCGAGCAGCGACGCTACGGCGCAGCACCGCGTCGACGGCGCAGCACCGCGCCGAGCAGCGACGCTACGGCGCGGCGCCGCGCAGCACCGCGTCGACCAGCGCCTCGGCGAAGCCCTCGCGAGGCACCCGGGGCTGCTGCGCGAACAGGCCGTTGAGCATGTTGGGGCCGACCAGCATGAGCAGCGTGAGCTCGACGTCGAGGTCGGAACGCAGCTCACCGGTCTCGATGCCGCGCCGCAGCACGCCGCGCATGACCTCGCGCCGGGGCTCGATGACGGCCTGGTAGCCGGCCATGATCTGATCGTCACGCATCAGCTCGGGCATGAGGCAGGCCGTGACCTTGCCGTAGTTGTGGTGCTGGTTGCTGCGGTTGGCCTTGATCAGGGTGACCAGGTCGTCGCGGACCGACTCGCCGGCCAGCTCGGGCACCGGGCCCTTGAGGGCGGCCACGGCATCGATGATGAGGGCTTCCTTGTTGGCCCAGCGACGGTAGATCGTCGCCTTGCCCACCCCGGCCTTGGCCGCCACCGCCTCGATCGAGATGGCGGCGACGGTCTGGCCCTCGCTGAGCAGGTCGAGCACCGCGTGCAGGATCGCGGAGTCGGCGAGGGCGTTGCGGGGCCGGCCAGGCGCCTTGCGCTCCTGGCCGGCCAGTGGTGCCGTGGTCATGGCGTTCATTGTTACCGACCGGTCACGCTTCGACCAGTTCGACGCCCTGTTCCTCGGCCAGTCCCTCGGAGTTCGTGGGCTTCGGGGCCGAGGCCGGGCGCTTGCCCGGCAGCCAGAGCAGGGCGACCAGCGCGCCGAGCAGCGCGAACACCATCGAGCCGATCGCCGCGTAGTGCATCGCGTCGAGGAAGGCCGCGTTCGCCTGCGAGATCAGCGCGGGCGCGGCCGCGCCGGCCTGCTCGGCCACCCCGTACGCACCGGAGATCGACTCCCGGGCCGTTTCCGCCGCCCCGGCCGGCAGGCCGTCGGTGGCGTTGCCCAGGTTGCTGCGGTAGACCGAGGAGAGCACGGCCCCGAGGACAGCCACGCCGAGCGCGCCGCCGAGCTGACGGATCGTGTTGCTGACGGCCGAACCGACGCCGGCCTTCTCCCGCGGCAGCGCCGCCATGATCGACTCGGTGGCGGGCGGCATCACGTTGGCCATGCCGGTGCCCATGATGAAGAAGGCCGCGCCGACCACCCAGATCGGGGTGTCCTGCCCGATGAACATCCAGACCGCGAGGCCGGCCGCGACCAGCAGCAGGCCGACCGTGCTGACCGCCTTGGGGCCGTACCGCTTGACCATGGCCGCGCTGCGCGGGGCGAAGACCAGCTGACCGACCGCGAACGGGACGAACAGCGCGCCGGAGGCGAGCGGACCGTAGTCGCGGACCAGTTGCAGGTAGAACGCGCCGAAGAACATCGTGCCCATGGCGGCGAAGAAGACCAGCCCGATCATGCCGGTGGAGGCCGAGAACTGGCGGTTGCGGAACAGCCGGACGTCCAGCGACGGGAACTCGGTGCGCAGCTGCCAGAAGACGAAGGCGGTCAGCACGACCACGGCGCCGGTCAGCGTGCCCCACGACAGCGGGTCGCCGAAGCCGGCCTCGCCGCCCTCGATCACCCCGTACGTCAGCAGGCTGAGACCGATGATCGAGAGGATGACGCCGAAGACGTCGATGCGGCCGGGCTTCGGATCACGGGACTCCGGCACCAGGACGAGCACGAGAATCACACCGGCCACGGCGACCGGCACATTGATCAGGAAGACCGAGCCCCACCAGAAGTGCTCGAGCAGCAGGCCGCCCAGGATCGGGCCGATGGCCACGGCGAGGCCGACGGCGCCGGCCCAGATGCCGATGGCACGCGGGCGCTCCTGCGGCGAGAAGACGTTCGCGATGATCGACAGGGTGGCCGGCATGACCGCCGCCGCGCCCAGGCCCATCAGCGCACGGGCGCCGATCAGCTGCCCCGGCGTCTGGGCGTAGCTGGAGATCAGCGAGGCCAGCGCGAAGACGGCCAGGCCGGCGACCAGGGTGATCCGGCGCCCGAGACGGTCGGCCAGGATGCCCGCGGTGAACAGCAGACCCGCGAAGACCAGGGTGTAGGAGTTGATGGACCACTCCAGCTCGCTCTGCGTGGCGCCGAGGCCGTGCTCGGGGTCGGCGATCGTCCGCAGGGCGACGTTGAGAATGGTGTTGTCGAGCACGACCACCAGCAGGCTGATGACCAGTACGCCGAGGATGACCCACCGCCGGGGGTGCCCGGCGGGGGCGGCCGCTGATGCGTCCATGAGGTTCCCCCCGTTTTCGATACGGAACCGTTCCGTATCACGTGAGCACTCTAACGCCGCCGAATTGCGAAACGGAACGTCTCCGTATCGCAATGTGCCGACGATCACGTGCCCGGCCGCAACCGGTTCGCTCCCGGGCCACCCTGTGGGCGGCAACCGGGTGCGCCGAAGTTGAGCGCATGGTGACGGGGAGGAACGCGCTGCACCGCTGGCTGCCCACCGGCGGCGGGCTACGCGACGAGGCCTGGGCCGGCCGGCATCGGCTGATGACGCGCCTGCTGGCCGCCTGCGTGGCCGCGCTCGTCGTCTACGGCGCCCTGCAGGACGAGCTCGGCGGCGGGAACCTGACCACCTGGCTGCTCCTGCTCGTCCTGCCCTGCGTCGTGGCCGCGTCCGTGCTGCCCGGGCGCCGGCTGCCGTCGATTCTCGTCGCGCTCGGCTTCACCATGGTCTGCGCCGCCTTCGTGGCGATGACGCACGGCCAGACCGAGGCGCACTTCACTTTCTTCATCGCCGTCGGCGCGCTCGCCCTGTACCGGGACTGGGCGCCGTTCGGCGTGTTCCTGGTCGCCACCACGGTCCACCACGGCGTTTTCGGGATCTTCGACGCCGAGCTGACCTACGGGCACCACTCCGCGCAGACCCACCCGCTGTTCTGGGCCGTCATCCACGGCGTGGCCGTGCTCTTCGCGGCCGCGTTCCAGGTCGTCCAGTGGCGGCTGACCGAGGCCGAGGAGGAGCGCGCCCAGGAGAACCTGGACGAGAGCCAGGCCCAGCTCAGCGTGGCGTTCGACGAGACGCCGGTGCCGATGGCCATCTTCGCGCCGGACGGCCGCGTCGTCCGCACCAACACCGCGTACCGGAACTGGCTGCGCCTGCCCGCCGAGCTGCCCGCCGGCACCCTGGTCACCGACCTGCCCATCGCCCTGGCCGACCCGTCCGCCCGGCCCGTCTTCGACCAGCTCGTCGAGCAGAACGGCTCCTCGATCCACCTGGGTCGGTACCGCCGCAAGGACACCGGCGAGCTGCTCTGGGTCGAGGTGCACGGCACCGCTCTGCAGGACCGCACGGGCCGGCTGCGGCTCATCTTCGTGCACTGCCTCGACGTCACCGAGAGCCGACGCCACCAGGAGGAACTGCAGCAGCAGGTACGCCACGACGCGCTCACCGGCCTGCTGTCCCGCTCGGCCTTCGAGAACGACCTGGCCCTGCTGCTGTCCGGCGCCGAGCCGGTCAACGTGCTCTACCTCGACGTCGACCGCTTCAAGTCGATCAACGACGGCGCCGGCCACGCCGCCGGTGACGAGCTGCTGCGCGGCCTGTCGGCCCGGCTGGCCGCCACGGTCCCGTCCGGCGCGCTGGTCGCCCGCCTCGGCGGCGACGAGTTCGTCGTCGCCCTGGCCGGCTCGCCGCAGGCCGGCGCTCGCGTCGGGCAAGCCGTCCTGAGCGCGTTCACCGAGCCGCTCGAGGTCGGCGAGGGCCACCTCCAGGTGTCGCTGAGCCTCGGCCTCGCCGCCGGGTACGGCGCCGAGCGGGCCGACGACACGGTGCTGGCCGCCGACACCGCGATGTACGCGGCCAAGCGAGCCGGCGGCAACCGCATGCAGATCTTCAGCGACGACATGCGGGTCCGGGTGCGCGAGCGGATCGTCGCCGAGACCCGCCTACGGGAGGCGCTCTCGGCCGACCTGACCGAAACCCTGCCGATCTGGTTCCAGCCGATCGTCGCCGCCGGCACGGGCCGCGTCGTCGGCGCCGAGGCCCTGGTCCGCATGCGCACCCCGGAGGGCGACCTGCTCGGCCCGGGCCACTTCATCCCGGCCGCCGAGGAGACCGGCCTGATCGTCCCGCTGGGCGAGCACGTCCTCCGCCGGGCCGTGATCCGCCTGCTCGAATGGTCGGACCACCTGGAGTACGTCTCGGTCAACGTGAGCCCGCGCCAGCTGGCCGAGCCCGACTTCGTGCCGATGCTGGCCGGCCTGCTGGCCGCGCACCCCACGCTGGACCCGTCCCGCCTGATCCTCGAGATCACCGAGACCGCCCTGCTGGGCTCCTCGGTCGACATCCGCGAGCGACTGGAGACCATCAAGCGCCTGGGCGTACGCATCGCCCTGGACGACTTCGGCACCGGCTACAGCAGCCTGACCTGGCTCCAGTCGGTCCCCGCGGACGTGGTCAAACTCGACCGCTCCTTCGTGGCCGGGCTGTCCGCCGACCCCCGCAAGGCCTCGATCATCCAAGCCGTCCTGTGGCTGGCCCGCAGCCTGAACATGTCCGTGGTCGCCGAGGGCGTCGAGGACCCGGCCGACTGGCACGCCCTGCGCGAGCTCGACTGCCCGTCCTGCCAGGGCTACCTCTTCGCCAAGCCCATGTCCCCGGCCGAGTTCGCCGCGTTCGTGCAACCCGCGGCGACCCGCCGGGAGGCCCTGCCGCTCGCGTCCTGACGCTCGCTGCGGTCAGCGTTCCAGGATGGCTACCACGCCCTGGCCGCCGGCGGCGCAGATGGAGATCAGGCCTCGGCCGGAGCCCTTGTCGGCCAGGAGCTTGGCCAAGGTGGCGACGATGCGGCCGCCGGTGGCGGCGAAGGGGTGGCCGGCGGCCAGGGAGGAGCCGTTGACGTTGAGCTTGGCCCGGTCGATCGCGCCCAGCGGGGCGTCCAGGCCCAGCTTCTCCTTGCAGAACTCCGGGGACTCCCAGGCGGCCAGCGTCGAGAGCACCTGCGACGCGAAGGCCTCGTGGATCTCGTAGAAGTCGAAGTCCTGCAGGGTCAGGCCGTTGCGGGCCAGCAGGCGGGGGACGGCGTACGCGGGGGCCATCAGCAGGCCCTCGTCGCCGTGGACGTAGTCGACGGCGGCGGTGGCGCTGTCGACCAGGAACGCCTGGGGGGTCAGGCCCTGTTCGGCGGCCCATTCCTCGGAGGAGAGCAGCACCGTCGACGCGCCGTCGGTCAGCGGGGACGAGTTGCCGGCCGTCATGGTGGCATCCGTCGTGCCGAAGACGGGGCGCAGCTTGGCCAGCTTGTCGAGGGTGGTGTCGGCGCGCAGGTTCTGGTCGCGGGTCAGGCCCAGGTACGGGGTGATCAGGTCGTCGAAGAAGCCGCGCTCGTAGGCGGCCGCGAGGCGTTGGTGGGAGGCGAGGGCCAGCTCGTCCTGGGCGTCGCGGGTGATGTTCCAGCGCAGGGCGGTGAGCGCGGCGTGCTCGCCCATGGACAGGCCCGTGCGCGGTTCGGCGTTGCGCGGCACGTCGGGCTTGAAGGCGAGCAGCGGGTTGAGCTTGGCCGCTGCCCGCAGGCGATCGGGCAGCGTACGGGCCCGGTTGAGGGCGAGCAGGGCCCGGCGCATGTCGTCGTTGAGCTGCAGCGGGGCGTCCGAGGTGGTGTCGACGCCGCCGGCGATGCCGACCTCGATCTGGCCGAGGGCGATCTTGTTGCCGACCAGGATGGCCGTCTCGAGGCCGGTGCCGCAGGCCTGTTGCACGTCGTACGCGGGGGTGCGCGGGTCGAGCCGGGAGCCGAGCACCGTCTCGCGGGTGAGGTTGAAGTCGCGCGAGTGCTTGAGCACCGCCCCGGCCGCGACCTCGCCGACGCGCCGGCCGGCCAGCCCGTAGCGGGCGATCAGGCCGTCGAGGGCGGCGGTCAGCATGTCCTGGTTCGAGGCCTGGGCGTACCGGCCGTTGGACCGGGCGAACGGGATCCTGTTCCCACCGAGTACGGCGACGCGGCGCATGAGGGCCTCCCAGAAACGACGACACTACCGGTGAGTAGGTTACCAACGCCGGCGCCGAGTAGGCTGCGGCGCATGGGCGACAGGTACGCGAGCTTCGCGAACTCCGGTCCGGGGCACGCCATGATCAAGCGGCTCGGCCTGCCCGATCCGCCCCGGCTGCGGCGCTGGACCCCGGGCGATCCGCTGACCGAGGGGCCGGTGCTGATCGGCGCGGCGCCGGGCGGCCGGCTGGGCGACCAGGTGCGCAAGGTGCTGGCCGGGGCGGGTGTGCGGACGCTGGACGAGCCGCTGAGCGAGGGCAGCCACGGCGCGCTGATCTTCGACGCCTCCGGGATCACCGACGCGGCCGAGCTGCACGAGCTGTTCGACTTCTTCCACCCGTACGCCCGGTCGGTGCACCGGTCGGGCCGGGTGATCGTGCTGGGCACTCCGCCCGCGTCGTGCGACAACCCGCACGAGGCGACCGCGCAGCGTGCCCTCGAGGGGCTGACCCGCAGCATCGGCAAGGAGTTCGGGCGGGGCATCACGTCGCAGCTGGTTCACGTCGAGCGGGGCGGCGAGGGCGCGCTCGAGTCGACGCTGCGTTTCCTGCTGAGCGGCCGGTCGGCCTACGTCTCGGGCCAGGTGGTGACGATCGGGGCCGGCAACCCGCCCGCGCCCGCCGACTGGCAGCGGCCCCTGGCCGGCAAGTCGGCCCTGGTCACCGGGGCGGCGCGCGGGATCGGCGCGGCCATCGCCCGGGTGCTGGCCCGCGAGGGCGCCGACGTGATCGCGCTCGACGTGCCCGCGGCGGGCGACGCCCTGGCCGGGGTGGCCAACGACGTACGCGGCCGGGCCGTGCAACTCGACCTGACGGCCGACCGCGCCGGGCAGCGGCTGGCCTCCCACCTGACCCGCCCGCTCGACATCCTGGTGCACAACGCCGGCATCACCCGCGACCGCACGATCGCCAAGATGGACGCGGCCGGGTGGAACTCGGTGCTCGCGGTCAACCTGGTCGCGCCGTCCCGGATCAACGAGGCGCTGCTCGGCCAGGGGCTGATCGCCGAGGGCGGGCGGATCGTCGGGGTGGCCTCGATCGCCGGCATCGCGGGCAACCGCGGGCAGACGAACTACGCGACGAGCAAGGCGGGCGTGATCGGGCTGGTGCAGTCGAGCGCGCCCGGGCTGCTGGAGCGGGGCATCACGATCAACGCGGTGGCGCCCGGCTTCATCGAGACGGCGATGACGGCCAAGATGCCGGTGTCGCTGCGCGAGGCCGGGCGGCGGATGAACAGCCTGGCCCAGGGCGGGCTGCCGGCCGACGTGGCCGAGACGATCGCCTGGTTCGCGTCGCCGGGGTCGGGCACGATCACCGGCAACGTCGTGCGCGTGTGCGGCCAGAGCCTGCTGGGAGCGTGAGGGCGGTGGACGCCGGTCGCGGCACGATGCTCCGGGCGGCGCTGGGGGTGGTCCCCCGCCGCCGGCCCTCGACGCTGCCGGCGCTCACGCTCGAACAGGCGGGCGCCGCGGTCGATCGTGAGCATCTGGCCGCGTACGACCGCGTCTGCGGTTTCCGGCTCAGCGACCAGCTTCCGCCGACCTATCCGCACGTGCTGGCCTTCCCCCTCGCCATGCGCCTGCTGACAGCGCCGGACTTCCCGTTCCCCGCGGTCGGGCTCGTCCACATCGCCAACCGGATCACCGTGCATCGCCCGCTCACGGCGGAGATGTCCCTCGATCTGGCCGTGCACGCCACGGATCTGCGCCCGCACGAACGCGGCCGCCAGGTCGACGTCGTGACGAGCGCCGCTGTGGACGGCGCCACGGTGTGGACAAGCGTGTCGACGTACCTCTCCCGCTCCCCCTCCACAGGAGCCGCCGTCACGCCGCCGCCGACGAAAGCCGGGGAACCGAGTGCGGTCTGGTTCGTGCCGGCACGGGTCGGCAGCGACTACGCCGCGGTCAGCGGCGACCGCAACCCCATCCACACGTCGCGGATCGGCGCGCGCCTGTTCGGATTCCCGAAGCCGATCGCCCACGGCATGTGGAGCCTGGCCCGCTGTCTCGCCGCTCTCGAGGGCCGGCTCCCCGGCAGCTGCACAGTGGACGTCCGGTTCCAGCGGCCGATCCTGCTGCCGGCGCGCGTGCGATTCGCCTACGCCGACGGCCACTTCGCGCTGACCGGGAAGAAACCGCACCTTGCGGGGCAAGTTACGCCTGCGTAGCGTTACCGGCCAGTACACCGGCCGGAGGGCGTCGCATGGAGTTCTGGCTCGACCTGAACGAGGAGCAAAACGATCTGCGGGAGTGGGTGCACGGGTTCGCCGAGAGCGTGATCCGGCCCGCCGCCTCCGAATGGGACGAGCGCGAGGAAACCCCGTGGCCGGTCCTCCAGGAGGCCGCGAAGATCGGCCTGTACGGCTTCGAGTTCCTGATCAACACGTGGTCCGACTCCAGCGGGCTGTCGCTGCCGCTGGTCAACGAGGAGCTGTTCTGGGGTGACGGCGGCATCGGGATGGCGCTGTCCGGCACGTCCCTGGCGGTGGCCGCGATCTACGGCTCCGGCTCGCCCGAGCAGCTCGTCGAGTGGGTGCCGCAGTGCTTCGGCGACGAGGCCGACCCCAAGGTGGGCGCGTTCTGCTCGACCGAGCCCGAGGCCGGCTCCGATGTGGCCGCCATGCGCACGCGCGCCGTCTACGACGAGGCGTCCGACGAGTGGGTGCTGAACGGCCAGAAGGCGTACGCGACCAACGGCGGCATCGCGAACGTGCACGTGGTCACCGCTTCGGTCGAGCCGTCGCTCGGCTCGCGCGGACAGGCGGCGTTCGTCGTGCCCCCGGGAACGCCCGGCCTGGCCGCCACCAAGAAGCTGCGCAAGCTGGGCCTGCGCGCCTCGCACACGGCCGATGTCTTTCTCGACGACGTCCGCGTTCCCGGCAGTTGCCTGCTCGGCGGCAAGGAGGCCCTGGATGCGCGCCTGGCCCGCGCCCGCGAGGGAAAGCGGGCCTCCGGGCAGGCCTCGATGCGCACCTTCGAGCTGTCCCGCCCGGCTGTCGGCGCGCAGGCGCTGGGCATCGCACGGGCAGCGTACGAGTACGCGCTCGAGTACGCTCAGTCCCGCGTGCAATTCGGCCGCCCGATCGTCGACAACCAGGCGATCGCGTTCGCCCTGGCCGACATGCGCACCGAGATCGACGCCGCCCGCCTGCTGGTGTGGCGGGCAGCATGGATGGGCCGCAACGACCGGCCGTTCTCGGCCGGCGAGGGCTCGATGTCGAAGCTCAAGGCCGGAGAGGTGGCGGTGGCGGTGACCGAGAAGGCGGTGCAGATCCTCGGCGGGGCCGGCTATCTGCGCGACCACCCGGTCGAGCGGATGTTCCGGGACGCCAAGATCTACACGATTTTCGAGGGCACGTCCGAGATCCAGCGCCTGGTCATCTCGCGCGCGATCACCGGACGGCAGATCCGCTGATGTCCGGCGCGGCGTTCGTCCTTCGCACGATGGCGCGGCGCGGCCTGCTCAACCCCGGCGCCCCGCAGCGTGTGGTGCGCCAGCTCTCCGCGCTGCACACGTGGGGCTTCGGCCTGGCCGGCGAGCTGCGCCAGGCGACCGCTCGCGATCCCGGCCGGGTCGCGCTCATCGATGAGCAGGGCTCACTGACGTACGCGGAACTGCTCGACCGCTCCTCCCGGCTGGCCGCCGCCCTGCCCGTGCAGCCGCGCGACCGGGTGGGCCTGCTGTGCCGCAACTCGGCCGAGATGGTCGTGGCCCTCATCGGCATCGCCACCCGCGGCGCCGACCCGGTTCTGATCAACACCGGCCTGTCCGGCCCGCAGCTCGCCGACGTGGTGCGCGACCAGAGCCTGGCCGTCCTGATCCACGACGACGAGTTTCCCGCACCGCCCGGCGTGCGGGCCTTCCCCACCGCGTCCGGCGCGTTGGCGGCGGCGGCCGGGGTGACCGAGCCACCCGTGCGCCCCGGGCGCACGATCGTGCTCACCTCGGGGACGACCGGCGCGCCGAAGGGAGCGCAGCGGCCCACGCCGGGCGGGTTCCGTCCGCTCTGCTCGATCATCGATCGGATCCCGCTGCACGCCGGCGTGCGCATGCACATCGCCGGGCCGCTGTTCCACACGTGGGCCTACGCCGGACTGCAGATGGCCCTGGCCCTGCGGGCCACCCTCGTGCTGCGCCGCCGCTTCGACCCGGCACAGACGCTCGAGACGGTGGCGCGGCACGACTGCTCGGCCCTCATCGCCGTACCGGTGATGCTTCAGCAGATCATGGAGCAGCCCTACCGCCCGGTGCCGCTGAGGGTGGTCGCGGTCAGCGGCTCGGCGCTGCCCGGCGGCCTGGCCGGCCGGTTCATGGACCGCTACGGCGACATCCTCTACAACCTGTACGGCTCGACCGAGGCGTCCTGGGCCTCGATCGCCACCCCGGCCGACATGCGCGCCGCCCCCGGCACCGCGGGACGCCCGCCGTACGGGACCAAGGTCGTGGCCCTCGGCGAGGACGGCCGACCGGCGCCGACCGGCACGACCGGCCGGCTGTTCGTGGGCAACGAGATGCTGTTCGAGGGCTACACGAACGGGGCCGCCCAGGAACGGCGCGACGGGCTGCTCGCCATCGGCGACGTCGGCCACCTCGACCGGGCCGGCCGGGTGTTCGTCGACGGCCGCCAGGACGACATGATCGTCTCCGGCGGCGAGAACGTCTTCCCCGCCGAGGTCGAGAACCTGCTGGCCGACCTGCCGCAGGTGCTCGAGGTGGCGGTCGTCGGCGTCGCCGACGACAAGTACGGCCAGCGCCTGGCCGCGTACGTCGTGCTCCGCGAGGGCGCCGCGCTCACCACCGACGACGTCCGTGACCACGTGCGCCGTCACCGCGCCCGCTTCAGCGTGCCCCGCGACGTCGTCTTCCTGCCCGAACTGCCGCGCAACGCCACCGGCAAGGTGCTCAAGCGCTCACTCCCGCAGCCCTGACCGCGGCGCCGGCGTCTCGCGACCGGCCTCGGCGTGGAACTTGACCACCTTGTGGGTGCCGTCGCAGAACGGCTTCGCCGCCGACTTGCCACACCGGCACAGGGCGATGGTGCCGCGGCCGGGGTCGATGGGCTCGCCGTCGGGAGTCAGCAGGTCGAAGTCGCCGCGAACGATGAGCGGGCCGTCCGGATAGGGCACGATCGAGGTCGTCATGGCCGCCCGAATGCCCGCTGAGCTGCGGCCGAAACAGATCGTTTACCGGTCCGGGATTCGGGAAGCTTGCGGTCATGCAACTTCCTGTGGCCCGCGGCCGCGTTTCCGCCGCTCTCCTCGACGTGCTCGGCGGCCGCGCCGCGAAACTCCCGGCCTTCGCCCGCTTCGACGGCGACGAGGACCTGCACCTGACCCTGTTCGTCTGCTACGAGCTGGCCTACCGCGGCTGGGACGGCGTCGACGACCGCTGGGAGTGGGATCCCGGCATGCTGCGGCTGCGCACGGCGGCCGAGAACCGTTTCCTCGGTTTCCTGTACGACCTGGTCGGCGAGCCCGGCGAGCACGTCGACCCGGCACGGGTGCCGGACGAGCTGGCCCGGATCGTCGAGGAGGACGACGGGCCGGGGCTCTCCGGGTATCTGCGCGGCCGGGCCACGTACGAGCAGTTCCGGGAGTTCGTCACCCACCGCTCGGTGTACCACCTGCGCGAGGCCGACCCGCACTCGTGGGCGCTGCCCCGGCTCGGCGGGCGGGCCAAGGCGGCGCTGGTCGAGATCCAGACCGACGAGTACGGCGGCGGGGCCGAGCCCCGCATGCACCAGGAGCTCTTCAAACGCACCATGAGCTGGTTCGATCTCGATCTCTCGTACGGTGGCTACGTCGACTCCGTGGGCGCGCCGACGCTCGCGGTCAACAACCTGATGTCGCTGTTCGGGCTGCACCGCGCGCGCCGGGGCATGATCCTCGGTCACCTCGCGGCCTTCGAGATGACCTCGTCGCTGCCCAACCGGTCGTACGCCAACGGTCTGCGCCGCCTGGGCGGGGACGCCGACGCCACCGCCTTCTACGACGAGCACGTCGAGGCCGACGCCGTGCACGAGCAGATCGCCGCGCACGACCTGTGCGGGTCGTTCGCCGCCGCCGAGCCGCGCCGGGCGGGGGACGTGCTGTTCGGGGCGCGCTGCGCGCTGGCGGTCGACTCGCTGTGGGCGGGATCGATTCTCGACGCCTGGCAGAACGGGCGTACGTCGTTGCGGACGCGGGCGGTTGAACCCGTGCTGGCGGGGTAGTCGTGCCCTCCCCGCACAGGCCGGAGGCCCCGATGCACGCCAGCGTCACCTTCATCGGCAACGCCACCACCCTGCTTCGGCTCGGAAACTTCACCCTGCTGACCGATCCGGCGTTCGGGCCGGCCGGCAGCCGGGTCCACCTGGGCTACGGCGCGTGGACCAAGCGGGTGCGCGATCCGATCCTCGACGCACTGGCCGGGACGGCGGTCGACGGGATCCTGCTGTCCCACCTGCACGGCGACCACTTCGACGCGGCGGCCCGCCGGTGGGTCGAGCCCACCCTGCCCATCCTGACCACCCCGTCGGCCTGCCGCCGGCTGCGACGCCGGCGCCACCTGGCCGTGCGCGGGCTGCCGGCGTGGGAGTGTTTCGAGTGGACCCGCGACCGCCAGCGACTGCGGGTCACCGCAGCGCCGGGCCGGCACGGGCCGGGCCTGGCCGACCGCCTGCTGCCGGAGGTCATGGGCTCGGTGGTGGAACTCGAGGTCGACGGGCGGCTGGCGCTACGCGTCTACATCACCGGCGACACGCTGATGCACGACGCGCTGGAACAGGTGCCGCGGCGGTTCGGCGAGGTGGACGCCATGCTGATCCACCTGGGCGGCACCAGGCTGCTCGGCATGCTCCTCACCATGGACGACCGCCAGGGCGCCGACCTGACCTCGCTGATCCGGCCCGGGCTCACCGTGCCCATCCACTACGACGACTACCAGGTGATGAAGTCCCCGCTCAGCGACTTCGTGACGCGTGCCGAGCAGCAGGGCCTGACCGGGATCACGCCGATCGTCCGGGGCGGAACGCTGCCGCTGCCGCTGCGCGACGGCTTCGGCAGCCGGCACGCCGAGCAGCGGGCGATGCCTCAGGTGAACAGCATGCCGAGGGTCGAGCCCGACCGCTGAAGCCGGTCCAGCGCGTACGCGACGGGCATGGCCGGCGGCAGCGGCCGGAGCTGGGCGCCGGCGAGCATGCGGGTCGCGTGACCGGAGGCGACGGGCAGCATCGGGTAGCGGCTCGCCGCGAACCGGTCCACCGGCTCGCGGCGACGCCCGAACGAGGCCAGCGACCGCCACTGCGCCAGCGTCGCCACGTGGACGCCGGCGTGACCGGGCGGCTCGGGCAGCACGGCCACGCGGTCGAAGCGGGCGCTCCCGGCCAGCCACATCTCGGCCGCCTCGACCGTCGTGCGGGCGGCCGACTCGGCCCAGTACGGGACCAGCGCGCCCGCCCGGGCCAGCCAGGGTTCGAGCAGGCGGCCGCACTCGATCACGCACCGGTCTTCCGCGCCGGCCCGCCACTGCCGCAGCAGGTCGGCCACGCAGGCGCTGAGCGTCTCGGGCCGGGCGTAGAGCAGCCGGTGCGACGCCGAACCGAGCCGGCCGAGATCGACACCGAGCGACGGCTCGCCCGACCGTTCGGCGTAGCGCGGCGGGGTGTCCGCGTCGATCCGCGCCCAGGACGCCGCTCCCAGCGCTTCGAGGACCCGGCGGAACTCCGGGTTGGTCAGCGAGTAATCCTCCGGGTTGCTGCCACCGACCGGGCTGCCGACCTGGAAACTGTGCCGGGCGGTGACCGCGGTGACCGGCCAGGTGCGCAGATCCCGGGTCAGCAGGGTGCTGCCACCGGGCGCGAGCCGGGTGCGCAGGAAGCGCTCGTACACGGCCGGCAGCGTCGCCCACCGCAGGTGGAACCGGACGGTCGCCCCGCACAGCGGCCCGCCCCGCAACGGGTCGTGCACCTGCCGCACGGTGATCGACGGATGGTGCGCGGTGATCCGGGAGGCCAGCTCCGCGCCCCACTCCAGCGCGCCCGGCCAGTCCCCCGGCGAGCCGCCGGGCCAGGTCACCGTGATCGGCACGCTGGTCGGCAGCCAGGCCGCCCCGAGCGCCACGGCGAGGTGCGCCGCCGACCCGTGCGGCGACCCGAGCAACACCGCCGGATACTCGGCGTCCCGGTAGTGCCCGACGATCCACCCGGCGATCGCCTCGGCGTCGATCGAGCCCACCAGATCGTGCGGAACCGCTTCGGCGTACGCGTCCCGCGCCAGCTCGAAATGCCGGCGCGCCGGCGGCAACTGCCCCCGGCGGCCCAGCAGCGGCGTGCGCGCCACCCAGCCACCCAGCGTCCCCGACACGGTCGACAGCAACGCCCGGCACAGGCTGTCCGCATCGATCAGGCCGTCGGCCGGCAGCCCGCCGCGCGGCTCCGACATCGTCTCGTAGGTCGTCACCCCAACTCAGCTCCCCCCAGAGTGCATCGGGGGTTCCCGCCGTTTCCGCCGACGAACCTCGTTTCGCGTGTGAGCTGACTCAATGCGCCCGCCTGTCACACTTCGCCCATGGCTGACGCCGAGGTGCGCCTGCGACCGGTCCGGATCACCGACATCGACACCTTCCACGACCACGAGCAGGAGCCGGAGGCGCAACGGCGAGCGAACTTCGAGGCCCGCGAGCGCCCCGAGTTCGTCACGCACTGGATCACGCGGATCCTCGGCGACCCGGCCGTCGGCGCCCGGACGGTCCTGGTCGGCGATGCGGTAGCCGGCAATGTCGTCTCGTGGAACCAGAACGGCCGGCGCGAGGTCGGCTACTGGCTGGGCCGGGCCTTCTGGGGCCGCGGCGTGGGGACGCGGGCGCTGACGCAGTACCTCGACATCGAGACGGCCCGGCCGCTGCACGCCACCGCGGACGTGGGCAACACAGCGTCGATCCGGCTGCTGGAACGCTGCGGATTCGCCCGGATCGACACCGTCCGCGAAGGAGCCGCGGAGTTCGCCGTCCTCGAACTGCCGTGACTCAGAAGCGCGCCGGACGCCGGCGAGGTGGTGGGTGCGCTCATCGCGCGGCCTCCAGGGTGTGCGTTTCTTCCAGTACGGCGGAGAGGGCGGCCACGAGCCGTCCGAGATCACAGCTGACCCGCTCGGCGTCGCCGGCCGGCCAGTCGGCGAGGGCCCGCCCGATCAGGGCGCCGAACCACGCGCTCGCCGCGGCCAGCAGGTCGCGTCCGGCCGGTGTGAGCGCCAGCGTCGACGCCCGGCGGTCGGCGTTGTCGACGCGGCGTTCGACCAGCCCCTGCCCCACCGCGGCGGCAACCTCCCGGCTGACCGTGGACGGGTCGAGCCCGGAGCGCTCGGCCAGGTCCTTGGCATGGCAGCCGCCGCCGGGCCCGGTCCCGATCTCGCCGATCAACTTGAGGATGCTCACCGTGCCGATCGGCACGTCGGGCCGCTCCCGCAGCCACTGCTGCCGTGCCTTGCGGATGAGCTGGGACAGCTCCAGCAGCTGGGTGGCCAGCACGTCTTCCATCTTGTCGGGCTCCCGTGGTGCGTTGCTTGAGCCAAGCATCCAGCAATATTGCGCGGTGGGCAAGTTTGCACGTCGGGCACGCTTCAATCGCCCTCCCGCCGCGGGACGCTCTGGCACCATGCGGGCATGACCGCGGCCTACTGGTACCTCGATTTCGCCGAACGGCAGGCGCGCGGCGTCTCCCCCACCTATGAGCGGCTGGCGAGAGCCGTGGCCGGCGACGACGAACTGCTCGCCCTGCTCGACACGGTCCCGGAGCCGAAGCGGCAGCCCAATCTGCTCTTCGCCGTCGTGCAGTGGCTGGCCGGACCGGTCGGCGACTATGGCCGCTTCCGAGCGTTCGTCGTGTCGCAATGGGCGCGGGTGGCTGCCGAATTGCGCGTGCGAGCAACGCAGACCAACGAGATCGGCCGGTCGGCGCTGCTGCTGCCGGTGCTGGCGGCGCTGCCCCAGCCCCTCGCGCTGATCGAGGTGGGCGCCTCGGCCGGGCTCAACCTCTATCCCGACCGGTACTCCTACCGGTACGGCGATGTCATGCTCGGTTCGTCCGGCCCCCAGCTGGACTGCGCCGCCACCGGCCTGACGCCGCCGGCCGCGCTGCCCGAGGTGGTGTGGCGGGCGGGCATCGACCTGAACCCGCTCGACATCACCTCGCCGGCCGACCGCGGCTGGCTGGAGGCGCTGATCTGGCCCGAACACGACCACCGCCGCGACCGGCTGCGCCAGGCGGCGGCCATCGCGGCGGCCGACCCACCCCGGCTGGTCCGCGGCGACCTGGTCGACGAGCTACCGGCGCTGGTTGCCGAGGCGCCGGCCGACGCCACCCGCGTCGTCTTCCACACGTCGGTGCTCTACCAGGTGCCGGACCCCCACCGCCGGGCGTTCATCGCGCTGACCGCCTCGCTGCCGGTGTGCTGGGTCGCCGTCGAGGACCCCGACATCATCGAGTACGCCGATCTGCCCGCCCCGCCCGGCGACGGCCGCCACAAGAACGTCCTGTCCCTGGACGGCAAGCCGCTGGCCTGGACCGAGGGCCACGGCCGGAGCATGTCCTGGTTCGGCGCCTGAGGGTCCCGGGCGCCGGCCGGGCTCGACTAGGCTGACGGCATGTCCGATGGCGACGATCGGCCCGCGCGGGTCGAGGACATCCATGAGCTGGCGACCGCCCTGCCCGACGTCGTGGTGGGCGGCGACGCCGAGCGGCCCGGATTCGCCGTCGGCAGCAAGACCTTCGTCTTCTTCCGCGCGCCGCGCAAGGACGCCTTCGACCCCGAATCGGGCGAGCCCTACACCGACGTGATCGCCTTCCACGTCGAGTCCGAGGCCGAGAAGCAGGCCCTCGTCCAGGACGAGTCCACCCCGTTCTTCACCACGCCGCACTGGAACGGCTACCTGGCCGTGCTCCTGCTGGGCCGCGACATCGGCCGGCTGAGCCGGGCCGAACTGGCCGAGGTCGTGCAGGACGCCTGGCTGGCCCGGGCCCCCAAGCGCAAAGGGGCCGCGTGGCGGGCGGCCCGGCACGCATGAACGCGCCCGTCGAGGCCGCGACTCGGTCGTCTCGCTCGTGGTAGCGCCGCCGCTCGTGACCGGTCGGCCGGTGTGATCAACTCCGCTGTTAGCGCCCGCACGGCCCGCCGCTGACCTTAGAGTCGGCTGCGTGGATCTCAACGGGGCCGCCGACCGGATCGACTGGGCCGAACCTGACAGCGTCCTGGGCACGTACGTGGCCCAGATGGACCGCCTGACCGAGCCGGTGAACCCGGGCGTGCCGCTGAGCCTGAGCGTGCACGGCCTGCTGGTGAGCGGCGAGCTGATTCCTCAGTGGCAGTGGTTCGCCGAGGTGAGCGAGCTCAACGACCACGAGGACGCCTTCTACGTGGGCACCGCCGAACACGTGAAGGAACAGTCCGACCTGGCCCACGAGGCCATCAAGATCCGTGACACCGGCGGCGAGATCACCCACCGTCAGTACACCGCGCTGATGGCCCCCACCCGCCACATCCACCTGCGCAACACGCACATCCACAGCCCCGGCACCAACCACAGCGAGCCCGGCTCCCTCTGGCGCGGCCGCCTGGCCGACGTCTCCGGCTGGACGCCCGGCACCACCCTCCTGTACGAGGACTGAGTCCGAGTCACGCCCTCGGCCCGGCGGAGACCAGCCGACCCACCCGATCAAGCGACCAGGGCCACCTCGCGGGCCGGGGAGCGGGTGAGGGCCGCGGCGGTGACCATCACGGCCAGGCCGGCGAGGGTGATCACGGCTCCGGCCCAGATCGGCGACCTGTAGCCCAGGCCGGCCGCGATGGCAGTTCCGCCCGCCCACGCCCCGAGCGCGTTGCCCAGGTTGAAGGCCGCGATGGTGGCGCCCGACGCCAGCGTCGGAGCAGTCGACGCGTAGTGCATGACCCGGGTCTGCGGCCCGGGAACCGTCGCGAACGCACGACGAGATCCTCCGCCAGGCGCTCGCCGACGCCCGCCACATCCCGGAACTGGCCGATCTGGTCGACCATCTGCGGGACGGAAACGTCATTTGGCGTCGCCACCACCCCGCCACCCCTGATGGTCGGGGTATGGGGATGACCTCGCTGGTGGCGGCAATGCGCGCGCAGATGTTCGGGCTGCTGGTCCGGCGCCTGCCCGGCGGCCTTCTCTGGCCGCTTCAGCGCGATGGACTCGACCCCGTCCGGCACGGCCGCGGCCCGGTGGCCCGGCTGCCGGTGCCGTGCGGGCTCCGCGCCTGGCTGATCAGCGGCTACGAGCCGGTCCGGGAGGTGCTGGGCAGCCTCGACGGTTACAGCAACGACTTCGGGCGGTTCGCGGGCCGCGTCGGGATCCGGGTCGACCAGGACCCGGGCGGGCTCGGATTCGCCGATCCCCCGGTGCACACGCGGCTTCGCAAGCTGCTGACGCCGGAATTCACGTTGCGGCGGCTCTCCCGGCTGCGTCCCCGGATCGAGGCGATCGTGCGGGAGCGGCTCGACGGGATGGGCCGCGAGGCGGACCTGTGGCACGACTTCGCGCTGCCGGTGCCGGCGCTCACGATCTGCGAGCTGCTGGGGGTGCCGTACGAGGACCGGAAGCACTTCCAGGAGCTGAGCACGGCCCGGTTCGACCTGGTCGGCGGCACGGGAGCCTCGCTGGACGCGGTCGGCGGCTCGCTCGCGTACCTCGGGGACCTGATCGAACGGCAACGCCGGGCACCCGGGGAGGGGCTGCTCGGATCGCTCATCCGCGCGCACGGTGACGCCATCGACGATCGCGAGCTGGCCGGCCTGGCCGACGGAGTGCTCACCGGCGGGCTGGAGACGTCGGCCAGCATGATCGCGCTCGGCTCGTACGCGCTGATGACCGACCGCCACCTGCGCGGCCGGCTGGACAGTCAGCTCGACCCGACCATCGAGGAGCTGCTGCGCTACCTGACCGTCGTCCAGGTCGCCTTTCCGCGCGTGGCCACCGCGGCCCACACGATTTCCGGAGTGGATATCCGCGAGGGCGACGTCGTGGTCTGCTCGCTCAGCGGCGCCGACCGCGACCCGCGCTTCGAGAACCCGGACAGCATCGACCCGGCGCGACCGCTGGGCCGCTCCCACCTGGCCTTCGGCTACGGGGTGCACCGCTGCATCGGCGCCGAGCTGGCCCGCATGGAGTTGCGGATAGCCTATCCGGCTCTGTTCGACCGTCATCCACAGATGCGCCCGGCGGTGCCGCCGCACGAGCTGCGACTCCGCCGGGCATCCATCGTCTTCGGTCTGGATTCGTTGCCGGTGCTTACTTGAGCCTGAGCTGGACGGTGAACTTCGGGCTGGCGGCGAGCTTGCGGAACGCGGCCAGGCTCGACGGCGCGCTGTCGATGCTGATGTCGCGGTCGCCGAACTTGTCAGCCTTGGTGTCGAAGTAGACGATCGCCTTCACCTTGGGCCGCTTGGCCAGCTCGGGCAGCACGCTGTTGAACTGCCGGGCCTTGTCCACAACCTTGCCGATGCGGTGGTAGGCGCCCCACTCGGCGACCATCAGCGGCTTCGACGCGTGCTTGGTGGTCGCCCACGAGTAGAAGCCCTCGCCGCCCTTGGCCTTGCGGTCGAGCAGGTCGGCGAAGACGCCGGCGTGGTAGTAGTTCTTCTCGGCGCTGACGTACGAGTCGAGGCCGATCCAGTCGACGACGTCGTCACCCGGGTACAGGTCCTTCCACCACGACTGCGCCATCCACTTCTCGTTGCCCATGTAGGCGACGACATTGACCATGTTGCCGAGGCCCTTCGACTTCAGCCGCTTGATCACGTGACGGTACGACGCCGCGAAGTGCTTAGCGGTCATTCCCGATGCGGCGTCCGTGCGCACGTCGTCCTCGGGCTCGTGGTTGAGCACCAGGAAGAACTTCTCGGGCAGGGTCGCCTTGACCCGGGCCGCGAAGGCGTCGATGCGCGCGTCGAGCTTGCCCGCGGCCACGTTGGCCCACGTCGAGCCGTACTCGACCCGCCAGTTCAGCAGCAGCACCCGCGGCTTGCCGGGCTCGCGCACCATGGCGATCTCGGCAGCGGTCGGGAACTTCTCGTCACCCTTATGATACGTGTGGAAGATCGTCGCGGTACGCCCGCTCAGCTTCTCCCAGTTCCTGTGCTCGAGGTCGCGCGGCCGGTTGGTGAACCCGCCGGCGGCGGCTCCCCACAGCACGCCGCAGCTCGGAACCAGCTTCGCATCGGTCACACAGGGCGCGGGCTTGGCAGCGGGCGTCGTGGCGGCCTGAGCCGTGGCCGGGCCGGTCGCGAACACGGCGCCGAGCCCGGCGACGAGTGCGGCCAGCGAGTACACGGACTTACGAAGCATCGAATCTCCTCCTGTTGTCCAGCCGTTGTCGGCCGGGCATGGAAGAGATTCCAGGCCGCTCGGTGCGCGCCCGGTGCCCGTCCCGGTGCGGACGGGTTGCGCCTCGCAGACGTCACAAGCGTCGGCCCTGCGATCGGTTCCGGCGGGCGGTGGTTGAGCTTTCTTCTCGTACGGAATTCTGGGGCGCAGCCTCGCCCGGAGCACACAACCCGCAGGTAACCCAGGTAGCGGTCGGATCGATCGGCCTCAGCGGGGGCCCAGCGCCATCCCGTTCTCGCGGCCGTAGGCGGCGAAGAACTTGTCGCGGAACTCGTCCATCCGCCAGACCGGGCCGTCCGCCGCCGGCTTCAGGCCGTCGGTCCAGCCCCAGGCGGCGATCTGGTCGAGCACCGCCGGGTCCTTGGCGATGATCGATACGGGCACGTCGTGGCTCGCGTTGCGGCCCGTGATGACGGACATCGGCTGGTGGTCGCCGAACATGATGAGGACCGCGTCGTCGTCGGCGTAGTCGGCGGCCCACGAGGTGAGGCTGTCGACGGAGTAGGCGAGCGTCTTCGCGTACGCGGCCTGGGCCTTCACCGGATCGGCCCAGAGCTCGCTGCGTTCCGGCGCCCCCACCACCTGCGACTCGAAGACCTTGCCGTCGCCGACCGAGTCCCACGGCACCATCGAGGGGATGTGCGTCCACGGCTCATGGCTGGAGGTCAGCGTGATCTCGGCCATCACCGGCTTGGTGGCCTTGGCGTAGATCTCGCGCTGGAACGTGTCGAGCACGAACTGGTCGGGCATCCGCGACCACCCGAAGTCGGGCCCCTGGTAGCCCATGTTCCGCGAGTCGAACACGGTGTCGTAGCCGTAGAAGCCCGCCTCGGGCCAGTCCTTGGTGTTGCCGGGCTCCATGCCCGCGGTCTGCCATCCGGCGTCCTTGAAGGCCCGGGTCAGCGTCAGCCGGTCGCCGGTGACCATCTCGTCGTACCGGCGCTGCGAGGTGATCCACAGCCCGGACTGGAACGAGCCGTGCGCCAGCCAGCTGCCCCCGCCGTACGTCGACGAGGTCAGCCAGCCGGTCCGCGCGTGGAAGCCGGCCCCGCCCAGCTTGGCGTTCGCCGCGTCGAGGGCCGGGTTGACGACGGCCGACATCTGCGGATCGGTCAGCGAGCTGTGGCCGAGGCTCTCGACCACCCCGATGATCACGTCCTTGCCCTTGAGCCCGGCGACCAGGTCGCCGGCGGGCACCGAGGCGTACGGGTCGTGCCGCACCGCCGCCGCGAACTGCCGCTCGTCGCGGATCGTGGCGGGGATCTGCCGCACGGTCGACTTGGCCAGGGTGATCCCCGAGTCGGAGGCGACGGGCGCGTTGGGGAACAGCGTCAGCCCGCTCAGCGCCAGGGCGACCCAGACCGCGCTCAGGCCGGCCAGCAGGCGCCGGGCCGGCAGCGTGTGCCGCGTGCTCACCTTGACGAGGCGGACGGCCGACAGCACCAGGGCCGCGACCAGCGCGACTACCCCGACGACGGCCAGGACGACGGTCAGGTTCGCGTACGTCCGGCCGTCGGTCTCGGTCAGGGCGTTGTAGCCGTCGCGGAGCAGCGGCGGGTCGAGCACCGGGTCGAACTTGCGCCCGAGCACCGTACGGAAACCGGCGTTGGCGATCTTGAGGACGACCAGCGCCGCGAGTCCCAGCCCGGCCAGCACCGCGAACGGCTTGCGCCAGCGCGCGGGCAGGGCCAGCGCGACCGCGCCGGCCAGGATCACCTCGATCGGCACCCGCAGGAAGGCCCCCGGCAGGAACGTGCCCGCCTTGGCCCGGGTGACCGCGTCGGGCACGACCAGAGCCACGACGATCAGCACGGCCGCGGCCACGGTCAGGAGGCCGCCCAGAAGGCGACGGATCTTCGGCAAAGCGGAGTCTCCCGGTTCGAGGGCGTGGCCTCCCTCGGATACGGGTCAGAGCCGTACAAGGTTCAGAATCTCTGCCGCGGGGCCGCCTTCACCTTCCGCAGGCCCCGCTTCACCTTGCCGGCGGCGCGGCGGCGCAGGCGCTCGATCGAGCTGACCCGGGGCTCGGGCACCAGGCCGTGCAGCTGCTCGGCGTGGCTGATCATGCCGATGATGGTCTCGATCGCGGTCTCCAGCAGCTGGTCGTGGCGCACACGATCGGGCGTCGGCTGGGGCCGCGGGTCGACCGGGCGCAACTCGGCCAGGTCGCCGACCACCTCGCACGGGTAGTCGTCGAGATCCTTGATCTGCTGCTCGGCCAGGTCGAGCACCCACTCGGCTCGTTCCGGGCCCACGCCGAACCGCAGGTCGTTCGTGCGGTTCTTGAGCACCGCGTCGACCAGGTGCCGCTGCACGGCGCGCTGGTAGGGCGCCCGGTGCGGATACCGGTCGCCGAGCGCCTGGTTGACCCGGCGCAGCACCTCGACCTCGGCCGCACCGAGCGACGTGTTCGCCCCCATCGGCACGGTCAGGTCGCAGACCTCGTCGGGGATACCGATGACCTCGGCGAACCGCCGCCACAGCGTGTCCCGTGGCGCACCCGGCCCGGGCACGGTGATCAGGTGCCGGTTCCCGGCCGGCACCAGGTCACCCCACCGGCGCAGCATCCGGTTGGCCGTGTAGTGCTCCCAGAAGTCCTCGAAGCGTCCCCGCTCCACGGCCCGGATGAAGTCCTCGAAGCTCCAGACGCTGCGCGACCGGATGCTCTGCTGCCACATGGACGGGAAGGTCCGCCAGAGGTCGCGGGCAGCCACGACGATGTGCACCTCGGCCGGCTGCAGGCTGCGGACGGCGCGAGCCGCCTGCTCGCTGGTGGCGGCGCCGAGCCCCTCGTTCGTGATGACCACGTCGCCCGGGAAGGCGGCCGCGCGGCCGGCGAGCCGGTCCCACGACCAGGCCGGCGTCGCGTGCCAGTTGAGCCCGCGCAGGTCGGCCATGGCCTCGTCGTGGGCCGAGAACTTGCCGGGCAGCAGAATGCCCGCCCGCTGCAACGGCTCCGCGTTGTTCCACAGCACGTTCTGGACGTAGGTGCTGCCCGTCTTGGGCGCACCGATATGAAGAAACACGCGTCGTGCCATGCCGCCTCCCAGGGCGCGGGGTTTACGTCAGCACAACGTGCCCGAGGGCCCCAGGTAGCGGCTTTGAATGCATTGTGTACGAGCTGTGATCTTGCGCCCCACCGGCCACGACAGCACCGGTCGATGCCCGGCTTTGTCCGCGTTTCACCCGGTCGGGTGATGTTCCCGGGACACCCCGATACGGAGCACAGCCCTTCAAGGGAGCGAACCCATGCGTCAACGGGGATTCGCGCGGCGCTTCACCGTCTTCTGAACGCCCACAGCGCGAACAGTCAGAGCGACCGCAACGTGCTCCGCGAGACGATGTCGGCCTGGCGGGTCGGTTCGGGAATGCGGTAGCGACCGCTGAGCCGGACCGTCAGGTCGACGCAGTCGGCCAGGCCGATGCGGTGGCCGGCCGAGACGAACACCGGCTTCACGTCGGTGCGGGTGCGCACGACGCTCCCGACGACCTCGCCCTCGTCGACCAGCGCCGACGACGCGCCGCGAGCAGGCGCCGGGTCGGTGGAGCGACCGACGAAGGCGGTCTTGGCCACGCCGTACGACGGGAGGTCGAGCAGCACGCCGAGATGGCAGGCCAGACCGAAGCGCCGCGGGTGGGCCAGCCCGTAGCCGTCGCAGATCAGCAGGGACGGCGGTGCGGACAGGCGCTCGACGGCGGCCAGCAGCAGGGGCACCTCGCGGAAGGCCAGCAGACCGGGCACGTACGGGAAACGGCTCTCGCCCGCGAAGGTCGCCACCTCGGCGACGGCGAGGGTGGCCACGTCGACCACGACCGCCGCCGCGACGGCCCGCGCCGAGCCCACCTCGTACGTCACGTCGAGCCCGACCACCGTGCGGGGCAGCTCGATCGGCGCCGAGCCGCCGACCAGTCCCGCCCGCAACTCGTCCTGGATCTTCTCCGCCTCGGCCACGGTGGCGGGCTGGGGAAAGGACAGCATCCCCGCACGCTACGCGGCGGGCGCTAAGAACTGACGGCCGGGCGGGGTGCGGCCCGGCGACCGGTCCGCACCTGGTCGCGCCCGCCCCGCTTGGCCTCGTAGAGCCCGTCGTCCGCGTCCGCGACCAGGTCGGCGACGGTACGGTCGCCCGCGGGCACCTCGCAGCTGACGCCGACGCTGACCGTGACCACGCCGCCGGGCGCCGCCGGGTGGGCCTCGCCGAGCTCGTGCACCGCCCGCTGCACCCGTTCGGCCAGCTCGACCGCCGCGGCCGTGCCGGCGCCGGCCAGCACCACGGTGAACTCCTCGCCGCCGTACCGGGCGACCAGGCCCTTCTCCCCGACCGCGGCCGCGATCGCCCGGGCCACCTTGCGCAGGCAGTCGTCGCCGGCTGCGTGTCCCAGGCGGTCGTTGTAGAGCTTGAAATGGTCGATATCGATCATCATGAGACCCAGCGGCTCGGCCCCGTCGGCCTGCCACGAGCGCTCGAGCACCTGGTCGAGGTGGCGGCGGTTGGCCAGCCCGGTGAGCGCGTCGGTGCCGCTGAGGATCTGGAGCTGGGCGTTGGCCAGCCGCAGTTGCTCGGTGCGGTCGGCCACCTTGCGTTCGAGCGACGCGTACAGGTCGGCGTTCTCGATGGAGACGACGAGCTGACTGCCGATGATGCGGACGACGTCGAGCCGCTGGTCGGTGAATGTGCCGCGCCAGAGGCGGTTCTCGAGCACGAGCATGGCCCTCGGCTCGCCGTGCGACACCACGGTCACCGCGAGCACCGCGCAGAGCTCGACCCCGTCCAGGTACGGGTCCTGGGCGAACCGGGGGTCGTCGACCGCGTTGTCGAGCACCAGCGGCGCCTGGGTGCGCTCGACGTAGCGGACGATGCTCAGCGGCACCCGGCCGGCCGTGATCACCGACCGCCCGTCCGTCCAGTCCCCCGCCTCGTCGTCGCGGGTCAGCAGGTGCACCCTGGTCGCGCCGGTGAGCGAGGCCAGGATCTCGACCACCCGGACGCGGAGCTGACCGATGCGGGTCTCGGAGCTCAGCGCGCGCGACGCCTCGACGACCGCCATCAGGTCGACCGCCTCGGAGGCGAAGGTGGTGGACGTGCCGGCCCCCGCGGCCGGGGCGCCCGTCCGCCGCTCGCGCAGGAACGGGAACTCGCGCTCCTGCGCGGCCACCTTGGCTGTCGCGCCCCAGTCGGTCCAGCGCTCGTGGGAGTCCCGCAGCAGCCGGTGCCCGACGTAGCCGAGTCCGGCCGCGAGCTGGTAGCGCCCGGCGCGCTCGGCCAGGAACGCGTGCTGCCAGGGGCGGCGCTGGCGGCCGGCAGCCTGCAGCGCCTCGTCGAACAGGCCGCCGGCGGCCGAGTCGCCGGCCGCCCACGCTCGTTCGGCGGCCAGCCACCGGGCGAGGTGCTGGAAGTTCGCCGGGGCGTCGGCCGCCCGCTGGTCCAGCCAGCTCAGCAGCGGCTCGGCCTCGTCGGCGCGGTTCGCGGCCAGGAGGGCGTAGGCGCGCACGAACCGGGCGGTGGCGGTGAAGTAGTTGCCCTCGATGAACGGCAACGAGCGTTCGATGGCATCGGCCCGAGCGACCAGCGCCGGAACGTCACCGAAGAAGGCCGCGGCCAGCGCCTGCAGGATGCTGCGGTAGGCGTTCGCCATCGGATTGCCGCCGGGGCCGGTGTCGGCCGGAGGGCCGCCCGGGCCGGTGGTCAGCAGCTCGTGCAGCTCGTCGAACTCGGCCATGATGGCGGCGTTCTGCTCGTTGGCGACGCGCTTGGTGAACGCGGTGGACCGCACCAGCTCGGCCTCGAACGCCGGCAGCGTGGGCGCGCAGTCCAGCAGGGCGGGCACGGTCGTGTGCGCGGTGAAGCAGGCGAAGGCCAGGTCGCCGCCGTGCACGAGCCGCTCGTAGGCCAGCCGGGCCAGCTCGACACTGTGCTCGACCGGCTCGAACCAGTGCGTGGTGCTGACCGAGGCCAGGAACCGCACCGCGGCCGTCTCGGCGTCCCAGCCGCGGGCGTCGCCGGCCTCTTCCAGGTGCCGCAGGACGCGGTAACCGGTGGCGTGATCGCGCCGGAACCCGATGGCGGCGATGCCGGAGTGGGCCAGCGGCACGACCAGGGCGGCCGACGGGCCGTGCTCGGACCAGATCCGGCGAGCGGCGGTGATCAGCCACACCATCGTCTCGTGGTCGCTGAAGAAGGCGGGCGGCATCATCCGCGCGAGCAGGCGGCACGCCGCCACCAGCGCCGGTTCGGCGACGTCGGCCCGGATCAGGTCGTCGTCCACCCGTAACGTGGGCGCCCATTCGCGCAACTGGTCGAGCCCGTCGTCCAGCTCCCGGGCGGGCAGCGCCACTCCGAGCCGGCCCAGCAGTGCCCGGCCCAGGTCGAGCGCGTCGGCGGCGCGTCCGCGGACGGTCAGGCTCTCGATCTGGACGACGGCCGGCTCGGCCAGTGCCACCGGGTCCAGGCGGCCGGCCAGCCCGGCCCAGAGGGTGTCGGCCTCGGGCAGGCGGCCGAGGCTGTAGAGGGCGCGGTGGTGATCGATCAGGATTTGGTCGAGCAGCGCGGGGTCGTCGCCGGCCAGCGGCGCGGCGGCAGCCAGATAGCGTTCGGCGACCGGGTAGTTGATCATCCGGAGGCCGGCCGCGGTCGATCGGAGCAGCTCGGCCACCTGACGACGGTGCCCGGTTCCGGCGACCAGGCCCGCCGCGGGCAGGTACTGCTGGGCGGCGACAGCGGCATGCTCCGGCCGGCCGGCCAGCCGCTCGGCCAGCACCAGGTGGAGCAGCCGCCGGGCCGCGGGCGGGGTGAGGGCGTACGCCGCCTGCTGCACCCGGTCGTGCCGGAACGCGACGCCCTCGTCGAGGACGACGAGCCCGTCCTCCAACGCGGGCCGCAGCCGGGTCTCGACGTCGGCCGCGGTGCTGCGAAGCCCGGCCGCCAGCAGGTCGAACCCCGTCTCACCGCCCAGCGCGGCCATCACCGTGAGCACCCGGCGGCAGGAACGCGGGAGCCGGTCGAGCCGGGCCACCAGCAGGTCGCCGATGTCGGAGTCGCCGACCCAGCGGCGGACGGCGTCGACGTCCCAGTCCCACCCGTCGTCCGAGGGGGCCAGGACGCCGCCGGCCCGCAGGCTGTTGATCAGCTCGACGGAGTCGAACGGGTTGCCGCCGGTGCGCGGCGCGATGGCGGCGGCCAGGCCGGCGGCCCGTTCGGCCGGCAGCCGCAGCACCTCGGCCAGCAGCGTGGTGACGTCGTCCGGAGGCAGGTTGCGCAGGCGCAGCTCGCCGGGCGGCGGTTCGAGGCGCTGCCAGCGGGTGAGCACGGCCGACAGCGGATGCGAGGCGTCGACCTCCTCCTCGCGGTACGCACCGATCACCAGCAGACCCGGCAGCCCCTCCGCGGTGAGCAACGTCTCGATGAACGCGGTCGGGGTGGCGGCCGCCCATTGCACGTCGTCGACCACGAGCACCAGGGGCCGGGCGGGCGAGACGACCGTGCGGATGAATGCCAGCGCGGCCTGGAACAGCCGGCCCTGCACCTCGGCCTGATCGCCCCGGGGCGGCTCCGGCTCGATCCCCAGCAGCGGCGCCACCTCGGGGACGAGGGCGGCGAGCAGGCCGGCGTTGTCGCCCAGGGCCGGGCCCAGCACGGCCCGCAGCCGCGTCAGGTCGGTCTCGTTCTCGCCCAGCAGCAGCCGGGCCAGCGCGCGGAGGGCAGCGGCCATCGCGTCGGACGCCGTGTCCTGGCGGTACTGGTCGAACTTGCCGGTGACGAACCAGCCGCCGGCCGCCGTGACCAGCGCCCGCAGCTCGTTGACCAGGGCGGTCTTGCCGACCCCGGAGGGCCCGCTGATCAACAGGCCGCGCACGCGGCCCGCCAGCGCCTCGTCGAAGGCGGTCCGCAGCACGGCGACCTCGGCGTCCCGCCCGATCAGGCGCGACGGGGCGGTCAGCCGGGCCGGGAAGTCGCGGGCGCCCAGCTCGAACGGGCCGTCACCAAGACGGGCCAGGTCGTGGGCGCACCCCTCGGCGCTCTGATAGCGCCGGTCCGGCTCCTTCTCGAGCAGCCGGTCGATGATCGCGGCCAGCATCGGCGGCGCGGCCGGGACGAGCTGGGTGACCCGAACCGGACGCCGGGCCAGGTGGTCGTGCAGCAGTTCGAGCGGGTTGGCGCCGGTGAACGGCGGGCGCCCGGTGACCAGCTCGAACAGGGTCGCGCCGAGCGCGTAGAGGTCGGAGCGACGGTCGACGGCCCGGCCGGTGCGCCCGGTCTGCTCCGGCGCGAGATAGGCCAGGGTGCCCGCCACCTGGCTCTGGTGGGTGAAGCCGGGCCGCTCCTCGGCGGCCGTGGTGGCCAGCTCGAAGTCGATGAGCACCGGGTCGAGCCCGTCGAGCACGACGTTGGCCGGGTTGATGTCCTTGTGCACGACGCCGGCCGCGTGCACGGCAGCGACCACCCGGGTGAGCCGGAGCGCGACGTCGCAGACGGCGCTCATCGGGCGGTGGCCGGCCCCGATCCAGGTGGCGAGGCTGTCGCCCACGTCGAGCAGCACCAGCTCGGTGTCGCGTGGTGTGCCACCGGCCAGCCGGACGACACCGGGAACGGCGGCCAGGCGTGTCAGGGTCTCGCGCTCGCGCCGGCAGCGCTCGACCGCGTCCGGCCCGCGCAGCTCCTTGCGGATCAGGCCGGGCCGGTCGCCCGCGGGCGCGGATCGTACGACTCGGGTGCGCGCGCTCTCGTAGAGCACTTCGACCTGAGCGTCCGACACAAGGCAACCTCCGAGGGACCTATCGGCCGTCCCCGGCCGTCCCTGAGAGAACAACCGGCCCGGCCGCGGATTTCTCCGCTGCCGGGCCGGGTCGCGCCTGGGCTGGGACTCAGGCGCGGAGCACCGCCACTCCCCTGGCGGTGAGAGTGCGGCCGGAGCCGCCGAGGGCGGTGATGTCGACCGGGTCGTCGGTGCGGTTGATGACGAATCGGGTTTCCCCGCGGACGGCCAGCTCGACCTTGCCGCGCAGCTCGGCCGGCAGCTCGCTGGTCACGCCGGCCCGGGCCAGCAGGTCGCCCAGCACCAGCGCCAGGCCGTCGGGGCCGAGCCGGGTCGAGACGTACGCGGCCGAGCCGTCACCGACCTCGCGGCGGGTGATGGCGGGACGGCCGGCCTGGTCGCCGGTCTTGTAGGAGGCCAGCACGGCCGTGTCGTCGGTGGCCAGGTCGATCCGGTCGGTCCACAGCGTGCCGGTCAGACCGTTGTCGAGCTCGGCGGTCTCGCCGTCGAGCAGCGGCCCGAACTCCTCGATGCGGATGCCCAGCAGGTCCCGCAGCGCGCCCGGGTAGCCGCCGAGCCAGACGTGGTCGTTCCCGTCGACGATCCCCGAGAAGTACGTGGTGATCAGGTGACCACCGTTCCCGGCGAAAGCGCCCAGACGAGCGGCCAGCGGCGCCGGCGTCACGTGCAGGATCGGCGCCACCACGACGTCGTACCCGCCGAGGTCGGCCTCGACCGGCACGACGTCGGCCCGTACGCCCAGGTCGAGGAACGCCGTGTACCAGTCGAGCGCCTCCTGGCGGTAGCGCAGCTGCTCGGTCGGGTGCGAGTCCTGCTCGACCGCCCACCACGAGGTCCAGTCGAACAGGATCGCCGCCTTGGCCGGCGTACGCGGTGTGCCCGCCAGATCCGCCAGCGAGCGCAACGTGCCGCCGAGCGCGACCACGTCCCGGAACAGCTGAGAATCCGTGCCCGCGTGCGGGTACATCGCCGAGTGGTACTTCTCGGCCCCGGCCCGCGACTGCCGCCACTGGAAGAAGCAGACCGCGTCAGCGCCGTGGGCCACGTGGGTCAGCGAGTCGCGTTCCAGCTCGCCCGGCTTCTTGGCCTGGTTGATCGGCTGCCAGTTGACGGCGCTGGTCGAGTGCTCCATGAGGAACCACGGCCGGCCGCCCGCCAGGTTGCCGGTGAGGTTGGCCGAGAACGACAGCTCGTCGAGCGTCTGCTCGCCGGGCAGCCGGTAGTGGTCGTTGGAAATGAAGTCGACTTCGGCCGCCCAGTCCGCGTAGTCCATGCCCCGGGTCTCGCCCATCACCATGAAGTTGGTGGTGACCGGGATGTCGGGCGTGATCTCGCGGAGCAGGTCGCGCTCGGCGATCAGGTAGTCCTTGAGCGCGTCCGACGAGAACCGCTTGAAGTCGAGCTGCTGGGTCGGGTTGGGGTGGGTGGCCGCCTGCCGCGGGGGCAGGATCTGCTCGAAGTCGGTGTACCACTGCGACCAGAACGCGGTGCCCCAGGCCTCGTTGAGCTCGTCGATCGACGCGTAGCGGGCCCGCAGCCAGGTGCGGAACGCCGCCGCCGCGTCGTCCGAGAAGTCGTACACGTTGTGGCAGCCCAGCTCGTTGCTGACGTGCCAGGCCACGACAGCGGGGTGGTTCCCGTACCGCGAAGCGAGCTCACGGACCAGTCGCAGCGCGTACGAACGGAAGATCGGCGAGGTCGGCCGCCACTGCTGGCGGCCGCCCGGCCAGATGGTGTTGCCCTGCTTGTCCACCGGCAGGATCTCCGGGTGCCGGGTCGTCAGCCACGGCGGCGGCGAGGCCGTCGCCGTGGCCAGGTCGACCGCGATCCCGTTGGCGTGCAACAGGTTGATCGCCTCGTCGAGCCAGCCGAAGTCGTACTCGCCCTCGGCCGTTTCGAGGCGCGCCCACGAGAAGATGCCGAGCGAGACGATGGTGACGCCGGCCTCGCGCATCGCGCGCACGTCGTCGTCCCACACCTCGCGGGGCCACTGCTCGGGGTTGTAGTCCGCGCCGTACTCGAGACGAGGGTCTCCGGCCCGGCGCAGCCAACGGGGGTTTTGCACAGAATCTCCAAAGAGGGAGTTACTTGACGGTGAAGCCCTGCTCGTTGCCGTACTTGGCGGACTGGTCCTGCCAGGCCTTCAGACCGTCGGCGAGGGTGGTGCTCGAGACGTACGCCTTGCCCACGGTGTCGTTGAAGACGCTGTTCGAGTAGACCTGGAACGGCAGGTACGACCAGCCGGTGACGACGTTCTGGGCCGACTTGGCGAAGATCTCGTTGGCCTTCTGGCCGCCGAAGTACTCGAACTCGTCGCCCAGCCACTTCGGGTCGGCCAGGGTCTTGCTGGTGGCCGGGAAAGCGCCGCCGTCGACGCGGACCTGCACGCCGTCGCCGTCGTTGGCGTACTTCAGGAAGCCGTACGCGAGCTCCTTGTTGGCGCCCTTCTCCATGATCGAAAGAGCGCTGCCGCCGTTCTCGGCGCTGGCGTTCTGGCCGGCGGTCCACTGCGGCAGCTCGGCCGCGCGCCACTTGCCCTTACCGGCCGGGGCGCTGGTGACGAAGTTGGCCGGCATCCACGCGCCGGTGGCGACCGTGGCGATCGAGCCGTTGCCCATGCCCTGGAACCACTGGTCGCTCCACGAGCTGATCGGCGCGAGCAGCTTCTCGGTGATCAGCGTCTGCCACACCTTCACGAACTCCTGCGAGCCGGCGTCGTTGAAGTTGATCGTGACGTTCGTGCCGTCGACCTGGTAGGGCTTGCCGCCGGCCTGCCAGATGAGGCTGGTGGTGAGGCCCGCGTCACCGGTGTCGTTGGTGATGTAGGCCTTCGGGTCCGCCTTGTGCAGCTTGCGCGCGGCCTCCAGATACTCGGTCCACGTCTTGGGGACCTCGATCTTGTGCTTGTCGAAGACTTCCTTGTTGTAGAACAGCGCCATCGGGCCCGAGTCCATCGGCAGGCCGTAGACGCCGCCGCCCGAGTTGACCGAGTTCCACGGGCCGGGGTTGAAGTCGGCCTTGAGGGCCTCGGCGCCGTACGAGTTGAGGTTGGTCAGCGCCTTGCCGATGGCGAACTGCGGCAGGGCGTAGTACTCGATCTGCCCGACGTCCGGGACGCCCTTGCCGGCGGCGATGGCGTTCTGCAGGGCGGTGTACTGCTTGTCGCCGGTGCCCGCGTTGACGAGGTCGACCTTGACGTTCGGGTACTTCTCCTGGAACTTCGTGACGACGTCGGAGAGGGTCGGCTCCCAGGCCCACACCGTGAGGGTGCCACCCTTCTGGAGCGCGGCCTCGACCTGGGCGTCGGTGACGGTGGCGCCGCCGCCGGCGGAGCCGGTGGACGACGAGTCGTCCCCGCCTCCGCCGCAGGCGGCCAGGGCCAGGACGGCAGCCGACGCAGCGGCCGCCACCTTGATGAATCGGGACATGCGAGCGGGTCCTTTCGGGGTGTTCATTCTTTGACGGAGCCGGCGGCCAGGCCGGACTGCCAGTAACGCTGCAGCGAGAGGAACGCTGCGAGGAGCAGGACGACGGTGATCAGCGAACCGGTGATGACGAGGTTGAAGACGGCCTCGCCGCCCGCGGTCGCGGCCTGGGCGTTCCACGAGTTCAGGCCCACGGTGAGCGGGTACCAGTCCGGGTTCTTGAGCATGATCAGCGGCAGGAAGTAGTTGTTCATGGTCGCGACCATGGTGAAGAGCAGGGTCGTGATGAGGCCGGGCATGAGCAGCGGCACGCTGAGGCGGAACAGCGTGCGGAACTCGCCGGCCCCGTCGACCCGGGCCGCCTCGAGCATCTCGGTCGGCACGGCCTGGGCGGCGAAGGTCCACATCAGGTACAGCCCGAACGGCGAGATCAGCGACGGGATGATCACGGCCCACGGGGTGTTGGTGAGCCCCATCTTGCTGAACATCAGGAACGTCGGGACGGCGAGCGCGGTCGGCGGCACGGCCACCGCGCCGATGACGATCGCGAAGACCGCCTTCTTGCCGACGAAGTCGAACTTGGCCAGCCCGTACCCGCCCAGCAGGGCCAGGAACGTCGCCCCGCCCGCGCCGACGACCACGTACAGCAGGGTGTTGAGCAGCCAGCGGGTGAAGATGCCGTCGTTGTACGTGAACGTGTCGGCGATGTTGCTGAAGAACGCGAACTTGCCGTCGTCGAACCAGAGCCCGAAGGAGGAGAACAGCCCCTCCTGGGTCTTGGTCGAGTTGATCAGCAGCCAGACCAGCGGGAACAGCGAGTAGATGGCCATCACCGCGGTGAGCACGGTCAGCAGGACGCTGCCCTTGCGGCGGGGCCGCTTCGGCGACAGGGTCACCGGCTTCGACGTACGCGGGGAGGTCTTCGGCACCGAGGTCGTGGTCATCAGAGGTCCTTCGTCCCGCGCAGCTGCACCACGTAGGCGACGATCATGGTGATCACGGCCATCACGACCGCGATCGCCGCGGAGTAGTTGATCTGCTGGCCCGAGAAGGTCAGCGAGTAGGCGTAGAAGTTCGGCGTGAAGTACGTGGTGATCGCGTTCGGCGCCAGGTTGCGCAGGATGGCCGGCTCGTTGAACAGCTGGAAGCTGCCGATGATCGAGAAGATCGTGGCGATGACCAGCGCGCCCCGGATGGCCGGCAGCTTGATCGAGCGGATGATCCGGACCTGGCCGGCGCCGTCGATCGCAGCCGACTCGTAGAGCGACTTCGGCACGACCTGCAGGGCCGAATAGAAGATCAGCATGTTGTAGCCGACGAACGTCCAGGTCGTGATGTTGCCGATCGAGGCCAGGATGAGGCTGGGCTTCAGCGGGTCGGGCAGGGTGATCCCGAGGGCGTCGTTGAGGTTGCCGATCAGGCCGAACTGCGACCCGTAGATGAAGCCCCACATGAGCGCGGCGACCACGGCCGGCACCGCGTACGGCAGGAAGATCGAGACCCGGAAGAAGCTCTTGCCGTAGAGGCGGCCGCTGTCCAGGGCCAGCGCCACCAGCAGGGCCAGGAAGAGCATGATCGGCACCTGGACGACCAGGAAGAGCCCGACGCGGCCGACGCCGGACCAGAACTGCGGGTCCTGCAGCGCCTGGGTGTAGTTGTCCAGGCCGACGAACGCGTTACCGCCGATGAGCCGGTTGCGGTAGAGGCTGAGGTAGATCGCGTACACGATCGGGGCCAGGAAGACCAGGGCGAACACGATCATGAACGGGCCGACGAACTGCCAGCCCCGATATGAGCGGCGCGCTCGTCTGGTCGCCGGCGGCGCTGCCGCGAGTGGAACTGCCATCTGCCCTCATCCTGTCTTGCCCGAAGCCGAGATGTTTACGCAAACATGACGCGTCGCGGAGCGTTCGACAATGTTTCTTTCGGTTCACTGCTGTGATGTTTGCGTAAACATGCGGGTGATAGTTTCACCGAGTGCAGCGAACGTCAAGCAACCGTCGCCGCGGCGTCTCGATGGCCGACGTGGCGCGTCTAGCTGGGGTCTCCGCCCAGACGGTCAGCCGGGTCTCGACCGGTCACCCGGGCGTGCTCGAGTCGACGCGCCGCGAGGTTCTGAACGCGATGCAACAACTGGGCTATCGACCTAATAGTGCCGCGCGTGCGCTGAAACGCGGCGAATTTCGCACAATCGGTGTCATCTTGTTCACACTCGCGACCACCGGCAACAGCCGGACGGTCGAGGCGATCGCGGCCCATGCCGCCCGCGAGGGGTACGCGATCACGCTGATCCCGGTCGCCGTGCCGACCCAGGACGGCGTGCTCGGCGCCTTCACCCGCCTCGGCGAACTGGCCGTCGACGGCATCATCGTGATCATGGAAGTGCACCTCCTGGACGCGGTCGACCTCACGCTGCCGCCGGGCGTGCCGGTCGTGGTCGTCGACTCCGACGCCGGCGACCGCTACCCCGTCGTCGACGTCGACCAGGCCGAGGGCGCCCGCCAGGCCGTACGCCACCTGCTCGCCCTCGGCCACGAGACGGTCTGGCACGTCACCGGCCCCGACGAGTCGTTCTCCAGCTCCCGCCGCGCCCAGGCCTGGCGGCAGGTGCTCGAGGACGCCGGACGCCCGGTCCCGCCGAGCGAGCACGGGGACTGGTCGGCCGAGTCGGGCTACCGTGCCGGGCTGAGGCTGGCCGCCCGCCCCGAGTGCACCGCGATCTTCGCCGCCAACGACCAGATGGCCCTCGGCGTGCTGCGCGCCCTGCACGAGAACGGCCGCCGGGTCCCCGAGGACGTCAGCGTGGTCGGCTTCGACGACATCCCCGACGCCGCCTCGTACATGCCCCCGCTGACCACGGTCCACCAGGACTGGGCCGAGGTCGGCCGGCGCTGCGTGCAGGCCCTGCTCGAGCAGATCAACCGCCACACCGTGCCGCCCGGCACCGTCCTGGTGCCGACCACCCTCATCGAGCGCGCGAGCGCCGCGCCGCCGTCAACGGATCAACGACAGTAAGCGGAACGATCAGCTCGACTACCCGCCGATCGGCGAGTTGCCTTCGGCGTACGTCTGACGGGATCTACTCTTCGGCGGTGAGCAGTCGTCCGGGGGCCGACCTGCCGGCAGCGCCCGGGGTCTACCGGTTCCGGGATGCCGGCGGGCGGGTGCTCTATGTCGGGCGGGCCACGCATCTGCGCAGCCGTGTCGGATCGTACTGGGGTGACCTGCGGGACCGGCGGCATCTGCGGCGGATGGTTCCGCAGATCGCCCGGGTGGAGGCCGTCGCCTGCGACTCGGCGCACGAGGCGGCCTGGCTCGAACGCAACCTGCTGGAGCGCTCGAAGCCGCGGTGGAACCGGATCCGTGGCGGCCTGGAGGCGCCCTTCTGCATCCGGGTGTCGGCGTCGAGGATCGAGCCGGCGCACTGGCGGCCGGGCGTGGCGGCCGACTTCGGTCCGTACCTGGGTGGCACGCAGGCCCGGCTCGCGGTGTCGGGGCTCGAACGCGTGCTGCCGCTGCGCTACACGGACGAGCGGCTCGACGGCGGGCTACGCGACCTCGCCCGGATTCGGGGTGTGGGCCCCGAGGACCGGGACGCGATGCTGGCTTCCATCAAGGCCGTTCTGCGGCGCGAGGCGGGCGCGCTTTCCGGCGTACGGCGGGAGTTGGCGCTCCTGCGCGACCGGGCCTCGGCGAACCTGGCGTTCGAGCTGGCCGGCCGGATCCAGCAGGAGATCGAGGCGGTCGCGTGGATCGGGGCCGAGCAGAAGGTGACCCTGCTGGCGGCCGGCTCCGATTTCGAGGTGCACGGGTACGCGGACGGCATGCTCGTGAAGTTCCAGATGCGCGCCGGACGGCTCGACCGGTGGGAGCAACGGGCGTGCGCACCGGCCGCCTCGCGGCGCTATCTCGACCGTACGCCGCCGGAATGGTCCGAATTCGCTGCGCGCAACGCGGAGCTGGCCCGCTCTCTAAACTGACCGGCGTGGAAACGGTCGGGGCGCTCCTGACCCGGCTCGTCGGGCAGCGGGCGCTCCTCACAGTCGCGCTGCGGGCCCGGGTCAGCCCGCGGCACCTCCGGCAGTACCTCACGGGCGCAGCGCTGCCCCCGACCACGGCGCCCCTCGAGGCGATCGGCGCTGTGTGCGACGCCGACGAGCAGCGGCTGAACGCGCTGGTCGACGCCTGGTATCAGCAGACCCACCCGCCGATCGAGGTGAGCCACCACGGTTTCCGGTTCCGCGACGACCGCCGCGGCGCACCCGGATTGCCGCCCCACGGCCTGTACTACCGCGTGCTGCACGCGGTGTGGCTGCGGACGGGGAAGCTGCGACCGCTCCCGGGCCAGCGGCCCGGCGCCGAGGAGGCGCTGCGCGCGTGGCACCTCGATCGGCTGCTGTCCGACGATGCCCTCCGCGCGTCCGTGCGGGCCGAGCTCGCGCCGGGCGTGGACGACCGGGCGTGGCGCGCCACGTCGCCGCCCGATCCCGAAGCGCTGGAACGACGGGTGGACGCGGCCGGTCCGGAGGCGATCGGCGCCGCGCTCCTGCACCCGGACGAGGCGATGCGGAACCGGGCGCGGGCCATCGCGTCCCGGCCGGGGCGGCCACGGCAGGACGCCCGGCACGCGCAGGCCGCGATGGCTTGGCGCCCCTGGGAAGCGCCCCTGGCCGGGCCCTCGTGGCTGACCCGGCTGGCCGACCCGGCCGAGGTGCTCGCGGACGTGCCGGTCCGCGCCGACCCGCGCTGGCTGGAGTGGGCGTGGCTGACCGCGCCGGCCGGCCGTGAAACGGTGGAGGCGGGAATCCGGGCCTGCTACCGGCTCGACGGACTGGCCGAACCCGCGTCGATCGTCTGGGCCGACTCGCCGTACACCGGGGTGATGCTGCGCCGGCTGGCCCAGCCGCTCTACGACGACGGCCCTCCCTTGTGGAACGCGGTCGAGCGGGCACGCGATCTCGAATCGGTCCACTCCCGGCCGCCGGACGGGTTGCGGGCGCGGATGACGAGCGAGCTCCGGACGCTGCTCGGCGCCGTGGAGGCGCCCTGCGCGAGCCCGGGCATTCCCCTCGACGTGGGCGACCACCTGGAGCTCAGCGGCCGGGACGCGCTCCGGGCGACCGACCCGCCGCGGGCACGCGCGGCGCTCGAATCCGCGGCCCGGCAGCTGCCCCGGCCCCGGCCCCGCCTGGGCCCGGGCGTCCCGCCCCCGGCCGAACGGAACGACCGCTACTTCCACCTGCACGGGCAGAGCCTGGCCCCGTGGCTCGACATGGCGACGAGGCTGACGGAGGCGGTGGCCGCGACCGGCCACCCGCTGGGCGAGCTGCCGCAGCGGCTGGCCGCCTACCGCGACGCGAACGCGGCGGGTCCGTGGTGGCCGGGCCGGCGCGTGGTCATCGTCGCCGAGCGGCCGGTGTCGATCGAGCCCGGGCCCGTGCTCCGCTGGTGCGACGGCACCGCGTACGACCCTTTTGGAAATTAGCTTAACTATTGCTTGTATCAAGTCCTGTCGATGCCTCAGGATGAGAGCGCGGCGCCGCTCCCCACCATCCCCGCACTCATCCCCTGAGGTATCGCCATGCGTCTGCTCAAACGCGCCCTCGCGGCCGCCGCCATCCTCCTCGGCGTCGTCGCCGCGCCGGTGCAACCCGCGCACGCCGCCGACCCGTTCAAGGTGCTCGCCTTCTACAACGGAACGTACGACGCCGCGCACATCGACTTCGACAAGGAGGCGCGGGAGTGGTTCCCGCAAGCCGGCGCCCAGAACGGCTTCACCTGGGAGGCGACCACCGACTGGAGCCGGCTGAGCGCGTCCGGCCTGGCCGGCTACCAGGTCATCATGTTCCTGGACGACGCTCCCCCGGCCAACCGGCGGGCCGCCTTCCAGCAGTACATGGAGAACGGCGGCGGCTTCCTGGGCTTCCACGTCAGCGCGTTCACCACGAACGCCAACGACTGGAGCTGGTACTACAACACGTTCCTGGGCTCGGGCAACTTCGCCACCAACACGTGGGGCCCCACGGCCGAGACGCTGCGGCTCGGCACGCACCCGACCACGGCCGGCCTGCCCGCGACCATCCCGTCGGCGGTCAGCGAGTGGTACTCGTGGAGCCGTGACCTGCGGCAGAACCCCGACATCGACATCCTGGCGTCGATCGACGCGTCCAGCTTCCCGGTCGGCACCGACCCGAACCAGCAGTGGCGCAGCGGCTTTTACCCGCTGATCTGGTCCAACCGGAACTACAAAATGATCTACACCAACGTCGGCCACAACGCCATGAACTACGAGACCAACACCCGCACGTCGTCCACCTTCGCCAGCCCTCAGCAGAACACCTGGCTGATCAACAGCATCAAGTGGCTGGCCGGCGCGGGTGGCGGTCAGCCACCCACCGAGACGCCCATCGACCCGGCCGCCTGGTATCCCGTGGTCAACAGGAACAGCGGAAAATGCCTGGACGCCCGAGCCGCCGGCACGACGAACGGAACCGCGATCCAGCAGTACGCCTGCAACGGCAGCAACGCCCAGCAGTACCAGTTCGCCCCGACCAGCGGCGGCTATGTCCGCATCAACCAGCGAGGAAACCCCGCCCAGGCCCTGGACGTCACCAACGTGTCCACCGCCGACAACGCCCCGATCCAGACGTGGATGTACGGCGGCGGCAACAACCAGCAGTGGCAGCCCGTCACCGAGGGCGGCGGCTACTACCACTTCGTCAACCGCAACAGCGGCAAGTGCCTGGACGTCCCGGCCGCCTCCCAGGCCGACAGCGTCCAGCTCGTGCAGTACACCTGCAACGGCACCGCCGCCCAGAGCTTCCGCCTCACCAGCTGACAGCAGCCGGCCCGCGGGCGAGCTCAAAACGCCCGCAGGCGACGGGCCGCCGGAGGCTGGAGGATGCAGAACTCGTTGTCGTCGGGGTCGGTCAGGACGTGCCAGGTCCAACCGTGTTCCTCGATGGGGTCGGTGGTGAGACGGCGGGCGCCGAGTGCCGTCACGCGGGCGGTCCCGGCTTCGAGGTCGGGCACGCGCAGGTCCAGGTGCAAGCGGGTCTTGGTGGTCTTGGGTTCGGGCACTTGCTGGAGCAGCAACTCGATGCCGTTGCCGTCGGGAGGTAGCAGAGTCTGGTAGCGGCCCGGTGAGCCGTGCTCGGCCCGGTAGCCGAGCACGCCGCACCAGAAGGCCGCCGACCGTTCCAGGTCGGCGCAGTCCAGGACTATCGCCAGTTCCACGTCGTTGCGTCCGCCGAAGCGGGCCGGGCCGTCGGTCATGACAGCACGTTACGACGAGGGTTCGTAGTCCGTGGGGTCGAGGCGGGCGACCCGGCGTCGGTATTCGGAGGCCATGCCGGGCCAGTTGGTGACGATGCGGCCGGCGGCGTTGCGGTACCAGCTCCGGCAGGCTGTCCAGACGCTGTCGGCGAGGCGGCGCTGGATCTCGCTGTCGAAGGCTGCGGCCACCGAGCGACGCACCTCCAGGGGACGGCCGCCGGCGGCCAGGCGTTGCACGGCCTGGACGATGTAGGCGGCCTGGTGCTCCAGGAAATACAGGACCGACGTGTTGCCCGAGTTGGTGTTGGGGCCGTACATCAGGAAGAGGTTGGGAAAGCCGGGAACTGCCAGTCCCAGGTGGGCGTAGGCGCCGGTCGCCCATTCGTCGGTCAGGCGGCGGCCGTCGCGGCCTTCGACCGTCATGCCGGCCAGGAAGTCGGTGGCGGCGAAGCCGGTGGCGTAGATCAGCAGGTCGCACCGGTGGACTGTGCCGTCCGCGGTTCGTACGCCGGACGGGGTCTTCTCGAGGATCTTCTCGGTGACCAGGGAGACGTCGGGGCGGGACAGCGCCGGCAGCCATCGGTTGGTGAACAGCACCCGTTTGCAGCCCATCGGCTCGTCCGGTGTGACCCGGGCCCGCAGGGCGGCATCGCGCACCTGGACACGGCGCTGGAGCCGGGAGACCGTGCGCACGAAGGCGCTCGCCACCCGGCCGCCGGTGAGGGCTCGGCCGGTGACCAGCGTCATCGCCCACACGCCGGCTCGCGGCAGCTTCATCAGCGCGGGCATTTTCCCGTACGCGAAACGGCGGCCTGCACCATAGCGGCGATCCGGGCGTGGGATCGTCCAGGGTGGAGTCCGCTGGAAGACAGTTATGTGAGCGGCGCGGCCGGCGAGCGCGGGCACCAGCTGAATGGCGCTCGCCCCGGTGCCGATGACCCCGATGCGGGCGCCGTCGATCGGCAGATCCGCACGCCACCGGGCCGTGTGCACAGCTGGTCCGGCGAAGTCGCCCGGGATCGGCGGCAGCACCGGGTTGCCGAGCTGACCCACCGCCGGCACCAGAACGTCCGCCTCGACCACGAGACCGTCCCGGGTCGTTACCAGCCACCGGCCGTCCGACCAGACCGCCGATGTCACCTCCGCGTTGACCCGCACCCGGGATGCCACGCCGAGCGCGGCCGCCGTCGACCGCAGGTAGGCCAGTATCTCGTCGTGCGACGGGAAACGCCGGCTCCAACGTGGATTCGGCGCGAACGAATACGAGTACAGCGGCGCGGGAACGTCGCACGCGCAGCCCGGATAGGTGTTGTCGCGCCACACCCCGCCGATCGACGGCGCCTTCTCGAGCACCACGACGTCGTCGAAGCCGGCCTTCAGCAGGGCGGCAGCGGCCGCCGTCCCGCCGAAGCCGGCTCCGACGACGACGATCCGGGGATTCACGGGCTGTACTTCCGGTGGTCGTCGAGCGTGGTCAGCTCGGTGCCGCACCAGGTGTTCATGTAGTGCGAGCCCCAGCGGTCGGCGAGGTGCGCGGCCGGCAGGAACGAGATGGCACGATCACCAAAACGCACGCCGACGAGCGGGGCCGTGGAGTGGCTCATGGCTGACCGCCTTAGCCGTCGGGGATGTGTGCCGAAAGTAGCAGCCTGTTGGCGGTGTGCCAATAGGCTTCAGGCAGTCTCGAGGAGCAGCCGCGCGCACACCGCCGGATCGTCGCCGAACGGCAGGTGACCGCACCCCTTCAGCCGTACGTGCCGGGCCTCGGGAAGCAGCCGCCGAGCGCGCCTCGCCTGGCCGTAGGGCAGCACCAGATCGCGCGTCCCCCAGGCGATCGTCGTCGGCACGGCGCCCGCCCCGGCGAAGCGCCAGGCCCCCAGCTCGCGGCGGGCACCGGCGAATCCGGGCGCCGCCACCAGTGCCCGGGCGTCGTCCACCGCCTCGTCCGGGGTCAGGCGCAGCGGACGCGCATAGAAGAGCCCGCACAGCGCGGCCCGCCCGGCCCGGGTCCGCAGCAGGGCAGGGAGAACCGGGCCGAGCAGAGCGCCGCCACTGCGCGCCGCGCCCACAGTCCCCTGACACCACCGGGCCCCGGACGAGCCGTAGAAGCCGACCGGAGCGAATGCCGTCACCACCCGCGCCACCCCCCGGCGTCCCAGTTCCAGCGCGACTGCCCCACCCAGCGAACTGCCGCCCACCGCCGGCCGCGTGACGCCGAGCGCATCGAGCAATTCGGTGACCCGGTCGGCGAGATGCGGCACGTCGCCCGGCCCACCGTCCGGTGGCGACGACCCGAAACCCGGCAGATCGACCGCGATCACATCACGCTGCGCGGCCAGCGCGGGCAGCACCGGCTTCCACACCTGCCACCGGCTGCCGATCCCATGTATGAGAACGAGCGGACTTCCGGCGCCCTCTCGGTGATACCGCACCCGACCCACTCCGCTTATTGACAGACCGCCAACAACGATGTCACCGTACGCCATGGCGTACGACTACGACGTGCTCGTCGTCGGATCAGGATTCGGCGGCAGCGTCAGCGCGCTGCGGCTGACCGAGAAGGGCTACCGGGTGGCCGTGCTCGAGGCCGGCCGCCGCTTCGCCGACGATGAGCTTCCGCGCACGTCGTGGCGGTTGCGCCGCTACCTCTTCGCGCCCGCGCTGCGCTGCTTCGGCATTCTGCGGCTGACCCTGCTCGACAATGTGCTGATCATGTCGGGGGCCGGGGTCGGCGGCGGGTCGCTGGGCTATGCCAACACCCTCTACGAGCCGCCCGACCGCTTCTTCGCGGATCCGCGCTGGGCCGCGGTCACCGACTGGAAGGCCGAACTGGCGCCCGCCTACGACCAGGCCCGGCGCATGCTCGGCGTCACCGACAATCCGCAGGAGACCGCGTCCGACCGGGTGCTGCTCGAGGTGGCCACTCGACTGGGGGTGGAGAAGACCTTCCGGCGTACGCCCGTGGGCGTGCATTTCGGTCCCGCAGCGCACGACCCGTATTTCGGTGGCGCCGGACCGGCCCGGGAAGGCTGCACCTTCTGCGGGTCGTGCATGACCGGCTGCCGGGTCGGGGCGAAGAACACGCTCGTCAAGAATTACCTGTATCTGGCCGAGCGGTCCGGCGCCACGGTCCATCCACTGACGACGGTCACCGACGTACGGGCCCGGGCGTCCGGCGGATTCACCGTGCGTACCCGCCACACCGGCGGCGTCCGCCGTCGCACGTTCACCGCCGGGCAGGTCGTCTTCGCCGCGGGCGCGCTCGGCACCCAGCGCCTGCTGCACCGCCTGCGTGACCGCGGCCGCCTGCCCCACCTCTCGCCGCGGCTCGGCGAGCTCAGCCGCACCAACTCGGAGTCGATCCTGGGCGCCCGCACCCGCCGCCGCGACACCGACTACAGCCGCGGCGTTGCCATCACTTCGTCGATCCACGTCGACGCCGACACACACGTCGAACCCGTCCGCTACGGCCGCGGCAGCAACCTGCTGGCCCTGATGTCGACGGTGCTGGTCGACGACGCCGGCGGCCGCTCCCGGCTCGCGGCCGGCGTGCGCGAGCTCGTGCGCGACCGCCGGAACCTGCGGCTGCTGGCCTGGCCGCGCCACTGGTCGGAACAGACCGTCGTGCTGCTGGCCATGCAGTCGCTCGACAACTCCATCACCGTGCACAGCAGCGGCGACCGGCTGCGGACCCGCCAGGGCGTCGGCGTGCCCAACCCGGACTGGGTGCCGGCCGCCCATGATGCGGCCCGGTGCGCCGCCTCGCTGGTCGACGGCGTGCCGCTCGGCGCCGTGACCGAGCTGGCCGGACGCCCGGTGACCGGCCACTTCCTGGGCGGCTGCGCGATCGGCACGACGGCCGGCGAGGGCGTCATCGACCCGTACCACCGCGTCTTCGGGCACCCCGGCCTGCACGTCGTCGACGGCTCGGCGGTGGCCGCCAACCTGGGCGTGAACCCGTCGCTGACGATCACCGCCATGGCCGAGCGCGCGCTCTCGCTGTGGCCCAACGCGGGCGAGCCCGACCCGCGGCCACCGCACGGTGCGCCCTACCGCAGATTGCCCGCGGTTTCCCCCGTACGCCCGGTCGTGCCGGCCGGCGCGCCCGGAGCACTCCGGATGTGACGGCGCCGGCTCGGCAGCATCATGGTCGGGTAGGCGATGTTCCAGGCCGCCCCGGAGCAGACCCACTCCTTGATCCGCGCCGCCCGCCGGCCCGTGACGACGGTCGACGTCGGTTCGTCGTCCGCCGTCGTGATCTGCAGAATGCCGTCGCGACGGCCCAGGCTGATGCACTGCCCGTAGTAGCGCAGCGGAAGCTCCTTCGCCAGTCGCCCGGTCAGGCGCTCGGCGATGGCATCGGCGGCACGCCACGCCATCGGCACCGCCGACGCGCAGCACATCCGCATCGGACGGCCGTCCGGGCCCTCGGCCGAGGCGGCGTCGCCCACCGCGTACACGCTGGGGTGTGACACCGAGCGCATGGAGCCGTCGACGACGATGCGGCCCACGTCGGAGACCGTCAGCCCCGAACCCGCAGCAATCGGGGTCGCGCTGAATCCCGTTGTCCAGACGGTCACCGCGGCGTCCTGCTGCTCGGCCACCTCGGTGATGGACAACCGGCTCAGAGTCGCTTGCAGGTGCTGTTGCGCCTTGTCGCTGAGCCACGTGCCGACGCCCCGGCGTGCCGTGATCCGCACCCGCAGGTCCGGTCGCGACTCGGCGATCTCGGTCGAGGCCTCGATGGCAGTCAGGCCTCCACCCACGACCAGCACGGTCTCGCCCGGACCGAGTTCGCTCAGCCGCTCCCGCAGTCGCAGCGCGGCGGCCCGGCTCGACACGTGATGGCGTCCCGGCTCGGCCCGGGTGCTGCTGCCCAGGGCGACGACCAGGGTTTCGTACGGGATCTCGCGGTCGCCCAGAACCACGGTCCTGCGCTCGGCGTCGATGCCGGTGACCCAGGCCGGCAGCAGCTCGACGGGGGTGCCCGCGAAGATGTCCCGCAGCGGGCGGTACGGCAGATCCTGGCCGGCGGCGAGCTGGTGCAGGCGGATCCGTTCGACGAAGTCGGGGTCGGCGTTGACCAGGGTGACCCGGGTGTCGCCCGGATGCAGCCGGCGGGCCAGCCGACCCGCGGCGTGCGCTCCGGCATACCCGGCTCCGAGGACGACGATGCGGTGCTTCATGGATGGCGCTCCTGTCCGGTAGGCGTACCTCCTGAACCGGGGCGGGCCGCCTTTCCTGACAGGTCAGCCGATGACCTGAATCACATCGTCGTCGCTCGCCCGCCAGCGGCCGGCGAGCCGCCGCAGCTTCCGCGGGTTGGCCTGGATGTGCAGGGCGGCGATGCCACCGGGCGCCACGTCGAACGAGATCACCCCGAGAACCGCGACGCCATCGGCCGCGACCACCACCGCCGGACCGTCGTTCACCACGGCCGCGTAGAAGCCGACCCGGACGTCGCCGATGAAACGCCGGATCGTGTCGGCGTTGAACCCACCGCGCAGCACCCGCGCGATGGCCAGGGGCCCGATGATCGGCGTGCTGCGGGCCGGAACCTCGCCGCCGCCGTCGGCCACGCCGCGCGCGTCGTCGGTCAGCAGCCGGACGAGCGGCTCGATCTCGCCGCTGAGCGCCGCGGCCAGGAACTCCTCGACAATCTTGCGGGTGGCGGCGGCGTCGACCTCGACCCGGACCTGCTCGGTGACCAGGTGCTGCCGGGCCCGCCGCAGCAACTGCTGGCTGTTGGACTCGCTGATGTCGAGGATCTGCGCGATCTCGGCGTGCGGGTAGCCGAACGCCTCGCGCAGCACGTAGACCGCCCGCTCGCCGGCCGGCAGGCGTTCCATCAGCGCGAGCATCGCGATCGACACCGACTCGCGCTGCTCGGCGGTCTCGGCCGGCCCGAGCATCCGGTCGCCGTCGAGCACCGGCTCGGGCAGCCACTGCCCCACGTAGCTCTCCCGCCGCACCCGGGCCGAGGTCAGCTGATTCAGGCACACATTGGTCAACGCCTTGGTGAGCCAGGCTTCCGGCGTACGGATGAACTGCCGCTCCGCCCCCTGCCACCGCAGGAACGTGTCCTGCACGGCGTCCTCAGCGTCCTGAGCGGACCCCAGCAGCCGATACGCGATCGCTTCGAGCCGGCCCCGCGACCGCTCGAACACCTCGACCTCGCCCGACATCGTTCCACCCTGCCACGCCGCGCAAAATTGTCGTAGGGGCGAAGTAGGGTCGCGCCGTGCTCGAAAAGCTGGACGACGTGCCCTGGTCCGACCTTCATCACGCCTATGGCCCCGCTGACGACGTGCCCGCTCAGCTGCGGGCGCTGCGCTCCGACGACGCCGACGTGCGCAAGAAATCACTGTGGAGCCTGTTCGGCACCATCTTCCATCAGGGCACGCGCTACGAGGCCAGCTCGCATGCGGTGCCGTTCCTGCTCGAGCTGGCGGCCGCCCCGGCCACACCGTCCCGGGAGTCGGTGATCGAGCTGCTGGTGGCGCTGGCCATCGGCTCCGACGAGTCCTATCTGCCCGGCGGCTTCCCCCTCGCCGAGCTGCAGTCCGCCGCAACCGGCGGCGCCGCTCTGCTCCGCGACGGCGGCCCGCTCGCATCCCTGCCCGAGGCCGATCAGGATCGGCTGCAGGCGCGCATCGAGCTGAACGCCTACGAGGCGGTCGCCGCGGGGGTTCCGCTCTTCGTGCCGCTGCTGAAAGATCCCGACCCGGCCGTACGGCGAATGGCCGCGTACGCCCTGGGCTGGTTCCCCGCCCCCAGCCCCCACTTTTCTTCATCCGGCCCCGACGTGCCCATCGCCCCGCCTCTCCCACTCAATCCCGCCGCACCCCTCCCAGCCAACCCCGACACCGCCGCACCCCTCTCACCCAGCCCGGAGACGTCCACCGACGCACTGCCCTCAGCCAGCCCTGCGGCGCACACCGCCGCTCCGCCGCCACCCAGCCCTGCGGCGCACGCCCCCGCTTCGCCGTCACCCAACCCTGAAGTACACGCCGCTCCGCCGTCGGACCGCCCTGACGTGCACGCAGCTCCGCCGTCGCTCAGCCCAGAGGTGCCGATCGCCGGAGCTGCCTCACCCAGCTCTGTTGCGCTTGCCGAAGCGCTCGCCGATGAAGACGCGTCCGTGGCAGCGACTGCCGCCCTGTCGCTGGGGCTCCTCGGCGAAACGGCCGGGAGCGTGCTCGCCGAGGCCGCGATCGCGAGCGCCTTGGGCGATCCACGCGAAGTCGTCCGGGGCGGAGCCGCCATCGCGCTGGCCAAGGCGCACGGGCGTGCAGCCCCACGACGAGTGGTTGACGAGCTGCTCAGCTGGGCGGCCGGCGGCCAAGCGACCGAGGTCCCCTATCTCGACGGTGACCTGGCCGGCTACGCCGCCCGGTCGCTGGCGCTGGTGCTGCCCGACGAGTCCGACGAGGCGCTCGACGCCCTGCTGGGCCGCCTGCCGACGGTATCCGGAGCCGAGGCGCTGCCGGTGGTCGGCGAGGCGTTGCGGCGGGTCTTCCCGGGCGGCCCGATCGTCTCGGGCACTCCGTTCGACGCCCTCACCGAACGCCAGAAACGGGTTGTCCGCGCGCTGGCCGGGTCCCCGTCGACTTGGCTGTTCCTGGAACGGGCATACGGCAACTTCGCCTGGCTCATCGGCAGCTACGGCCTGCCCTCCGACGAGGAGGCGATGCGCGCCTACGCCACCTGACCAAACGCTGCCGTCCGACGGGGGCCCGAAGAGCACCCGCGTCGCACGACCGAGACGCTGCCATCGGCACGGACCCGACGGGCGGCCGCACAGCCTGACCACAACGCCGCCGTCCGCGACGGGGTAACGGGCGCCCGTGCCGCTCACCAAACGCCGCCCTCAGGCACAGACGCGCTAGGTGCCCGCGGCGCCTGACCGAAACGCCCGCGTCCAGCGCCGGGAACGGGCGCCTGCGCCGCGTTACCGGATCTCTGTCGCCTGCTGTGCGCTTCGGGGCGGGTGACGCCGGGCTGGGTCGCGCTTTCGTCGCGCCCTACGCCTCAAGGGTGAACACGCCGTAGCCGAAGCCTGCCACTCGGAGCTCGCCCGGCCGCGCCTCCACGCCCGAGGCCCACAGTGGGGTCACACCGTCGAAGGCCAGGGTGGCCGGCTCACGGCGCGGGTTCACGACGACCAGATGGGAGTCGCCGCGAACGTACGCCAGGGGGTAGCCCTCGGAAACGATCCGGGTGGAGGCCCGTGTGCCCAGGGCCGGCGTGGCGCGGCGCAGGGCGATCAGCTCACGCACCAGGGTGAGCGTCGACGCCGGATCGTTCTGCTGTGCGGCTACGGTCGGCCGGTCCGGGTCGGGGTCGATCGGCAGATAGAGTTTTGCGGCGTCGGCGGTAGAGAAGCCGGCGTTCGGGCTGTCGTCCCACTGCATCGGGGTGCGGCAGCCGGCGCGGTTGTAGCCGGGGTCGCAGATCGAACCCTCGACGTTGGGCAGGCCGGGCAGGTAGCGCATGCCGATCTCGTCGCCGTAGTACAGGCACGGGACGTTGCCCCACGTGAACAGGAATGTCAGCGCGGCGCCAAGCTGCTCGGGGCCGCGCGGGCCGCAGCGTAGCCGGTCGAAGTCGTGGTCGGCCGTGGCGAGGATGATCGGGCGGTCCGGGTGTTCCTCCCGGGCGGCCGCCCAGGCGTCGAGGAACGGCCGGGTGCTGCCCCCGCCATCGGCGTCGAAGAACGGCTCGCGCGGCGCCTGGAAGGGCAGGCGGCCAGCGTACTGGTTGTTGAACAGGCTCGCGTGCGCGTCGTGGATGACCAGGAAGAAGTCGGCGTCGAAGGCGAGCGGCCCGCCGACGCGCGGCTCGGCGCCCTCGGGGATCAGCACCGCGTCGGGGTAGGCGCTGTCCAGCCACTGGCGGATCTCACGCCACAGCGCGACCGTCTCGGCGTACCCGTGGGTCAGTTCCTCGTCCTTGACCAGCGAGAACGCCATGTCGACGCGGAAGCCGGCCACGCCCAGGCCGAGCCAGTGGCCGATGATGTCCTTGAGCGCCTGCCGGTTGCGCCGCGGGCCGGGCGCGTCGATAGCGTCCCGCCACGAGTCGTCCCGCGGGCGCGCGACCTGTACGTCCACCGGCTGATCGGTCTCGCCCTGAAGCCCGTCGGGGGTGTCCTGCGCTGCGGCGCCCCGGGACACCCAGCCGAAGTTGAGCGCGGGCTGCTCGTCGTAGAAGTTCTTGAGGTAGTAGCCCGGCCGCGGACCGGGCGAGCGCACCCAGGCCGGGGTGCCCGGCTGCTGACGGGTCCAGGTGCGCTCCGGCAGCTGCTCGCTCCAGATGTAGCGGTCGCCTTCGGGGTCGGGCCCGTCGGCGTTGAGCTCCTTCTGGAACCAGGGGTGCTCGATGGACGTGTGCCCGGCGACCAGGTCGAGCACGACGCGGATGCCGCGCTGCCGGGCCTTGGCGACCAACTCGGCCATGTCGTCGTTGGTGCCGTAGCGAGGCGCGATCGTCAGATAGTCGGACACGTCGTAGCCGGCATCGACGAACGGCGACGCGAAGCAGGGGTTAAACCAGATGACGTCGATCCCGAGCGACGCGATGTGGTCGAGCTTGTCGATGACCCCGCGCAGGTCCCCGACGCCGTCACCGTCGGAGTCAGCGAACGACTGTGGATAGATCTCGTACATGACAGCGTCGGCCAGCCATTCGCGCCCCATGTCCGCCAGCTAACCACGCCCGTCCCGAAACCGCCGCGCTTCCCCCGGTGGCGTCCGGCCCGCCTGCGGCCCGCACGCCGCCCGACGGTTTCGCCTGCGTCGAGTTGGGTCCGGCACTCCCGTAGCGGCAGCACCTGCGCTTCCCAAGGGACCGGCAACTACCCGCCCCGAAACCCGGTCACCGTCAACCACACGGCTGCCGGGCCGAGACGAACACACACCCCACAAGCCCCCGGACGGGACGGTGGCCCCGCCCGGATCGACCCGTGCGGGACTGGGCCGAGCGATGGTCGCCCGCTCAGATCACCCGTGCGGGACGACGCGAACCGAGGTCCCGGGCGGCCAGGATGGCGCCCTGCTCAGATCAGCCCTTGCAGGACGGCGCGAGCCGGGATCGCGGGACGGCCCAGGAGCTTCTCGAGCGTCGGGTCGGCGACGGCGAACTCCCCGCGACGGGCGGCGCGGAACATGCCGAGGGTGAACTCGGCCGCGGGCTCGGGGACTCCGTCGGCCACCGCGGCGGCCTTCCACTCGTCGTCGCCGGCTGTCACGCGCGTGATGCGGCGACCGCTGAGTTCGCTCAGGATGGCGGCGACTGCCTCGAAGTCGAGCAGCTCGGGTGCGGTCAGCGGCGGTGTCACGCCGTCGAGGACTCCGTCGTCGGCGAGGGCGATCGCGGCCGCCTCGGCCAGGTCGTCGTGCGCCGTCCACGAGAACGGGCCGTCCTCCGGGACGACCAGCTCGCCGGTCCGGAGCGCCGCGCCCACGTAATAGCCGAGCGTGCTCGCGTAGAAGCCGTTGCGCAGGGCGGTGAACGGGATGTCGAGGCCGGCCAGGTAAGCCTCGGTATCGGCGTGGGTCAGCTGCGGAGCGAAAAGCGAATCCTTGGAGGCGGCCTGGTGGCTCGTGTAGAGGATGCGGCGCGCTCCGGCGGCGCGGGCAGCGTCGACGGCCGTCTTGCTGGCGGCGACAGCGGCGTCCCCGCGGATAGCGGCGGAAATGATCAGGACGCGGTCCGCGCCTTCGAAGGCGTGCTCAAGGCCCGCCGGTTCGGTGAAGTCGCCCGTACGGACGCGTACGCCCCGCTCGGCCAGCGACGACGCCTTCGCGGCATCGCGGACGCTGACGCCGACCTCGTTCGCGGGCGCCCGTTCGAGCAGACGCTCGACGATCCGGGATCCGAGCTGCCCGGTGGCGCCGGTAATGATGATCATGCTGACTCCTCGTTTCCGTCGTTACTCGTACGACGTTAGCACCGATACACCGCCCGATAACAAGACCCTGTTAGCATTGCTACATGACCCACCCGGAGGCGACGACCGACAGCGGCAGCCGAGCCAAGATCGTCGAGGCTGCCGCGCGTCTGCTTCGCGAGCAGGGAATCCGCGCCGTGACGACCCGCGCCGTCTCCCAGGCCGCCGGAGTGCAGGCGCCGACCATCTACCGCCAGTTCGGCGACAAGGACGGCCTGATCGATGCCGTGGCCGAACACGTGATGGCCACCTACGTGGCCGCCAAGGCGCAGACCGCCGCCGCCGAGAGCGACGACCCGGTGGCCGACCTGCGCGCCGCCTGGCAGGCTCACATCGAGTTCGGCCTGGCCAACCCCGGCCTGTACGCGCTGTTGTCGAACCCCGAGCGCGCCCACCACTCCCCCGCGACGGTCAACGGCATCAAGGTCCTTCAGGCCCGCGTACGCCGCCTGGCCGCAGCCGGCCGCCTGCGAGTGGACGAACCCCGAGCCGTCAACATGATCCACGCAGCCGGCTCCGGCACCGTCCAGGCGCTGCTGGCCGCACCCCCCGACGACCGCGACCTCACCCTGTCCGACGCGATGTTCGACACCGTGGCCGCCGCGATCCTCACCACCGCTCCCGCCACCCCCGAAGCCGGCACAGCCGCCGTGGCCGTCACGTTCGGCACGGTCCTCCCGGACCTCCCCGCCCTCACCGACGCCGAACGCGCCCTCATGGCGGAGTGGCTCGACCGCTCCCTGACCCATCTCCGTCCCGCCCGCTGACCAGGTGGTTCGATCCCTGCCGAGTCGGACCGCTCCTGGAGCGAGCAACTGCGCGACCGTGCTCCCGAGGCCTTCGCCGACATAGTCATCCACCAGCAAGATGGACGGACCACCGCAGACAAGAGGGACGGATCACCGCAACCGAACAGGCCGCGCCGCCCGGCATCAGCCGCTTCGCGACCGGCCTGACCACCGACCTCGCCGTCGTGACCGCCGGACGGAGTCGGCCCGCCCCCGTCGGTCGGCCGGCGAGCGATCGCGGTCGACGGCAAGACCCGGCGCGGATCTCGCACCGCCGGCACTGCGGCCGATCACGTGATGGCCCCCTGCGACCAGCGTGGTCCTGGCCAGCACGGACGTCGACGGCAAGTCGAATAGGATCACGAAAACACACGGATCTGCCACGATGATCGCTCGGATCGCAGTCAGGCTGGTCACTGCGGGGGAGCAAGGGAGCCTTGCCAGTTCGCCCGCTGCTCGGCTCGGCTGAGCGTCGGTAAGGCGAGGAAATGCCACGAACCTGGGACTCGACCAGGCTGACAACGGCTGAGACCGGAGACGAGACCCGAGATCCGAGCGCCGGGAGATGCCAGCCGCGCCAAGACCCGGCTTCGAATCGCTCGGGCATACCTGACGGCCGAGGCCAACGGAGCTGATCAATCCCACCCGAGACAATTCCTGATCACAGCTGATCTCGAATCCGTTGGGCGAGTGCCGCCTGGGCCGCGTCGTCAACCGCCAGGACCCCGTTCTCGGCCATGAGGGCATGAAACTGTTACTGGTGGTACGGCACGCCCGGCGGTAACGCGGCGAGATGCCAATGCACGTGCGCGTTGCCCTGCTGACTGCCCAAGCTCAGCGAATACATCCGCTCGGTCGGCACAGTGGCCGCCACTGCCCGTGCCACTCTGCGCACCACGCCCTGGAAGCGTAGGAAATCCGGCTCCTCCAGGTCGTCGATCCAGCTCTCGACATGTCGCTTCGGCGCCACCAGGCAGTAACCCAGCTGCACAGGGTGGCGGGTCAGGAAGGCGATGGTGTCGTCGTCCTCGTACAACGAGTGGTGCCGGTAATCCGGGTGGCCGGCGAGGTACGCACAGACGAAGCACGGCCCCTCCCGCACTCGACGACCGTACTGGTCGAAATCGAAGTCGACCCGCGCCGGTTGATCGTCGTCCACATCGGCACGGTAGACCCCACAGCAGCGCACTCAGACGAGTGGGCGGTGCGGTCAGTGTGGGGTGCCGTCCCATTTCCAGGTTGTGCGGGCGGGCAGGCCGGGGAGGGTTCCGCGGCCGGTCGCCCAGAGCAGCGTCGCCCACGGGTCGGTTGTTGTCGGCGCGGTGGGGAACAGGCGGGCCAGGGCGGCAGCGCACAGATCGGCGGGCGGGGACCACGGCAGGCCCAGGCCACCGGTCACGTCGCGCATGTGGACCAGCACCTCGACCACGCCCATGGCGGCGAAGCCGGAAGGATCGGACGGGCCGTAGGGGTGGAACGACACGCGGTCGGCCGGTACGGCATCGGCCGTCACCGCCAGCATCGCGCCGCAGACTTCGAGGGTCTGGATCAGGCCGGACTGGCCCGCGGGACGCTCGGCGAAAATCGTCAGCCCGGGGCCGCCTTCGCGGAGATGCCGCCAGCCGATCGGAACGTAGGTGGTCGTGGACGGGGTCGCCGGCGCGAGCTGGGCCGTGTAGGCGAAGAGGCAGTCCGCCATGTGCTCGATCGTCTCCCAGCAGGTCCACTCGAGTCCGGCTGCCGGTTTCTGCCAGTCCAGGTCGAGGGCCCCGGTCAGGGCCTCGCGGGTCAGGTCGCACGCGCGGGTCACACCGTGGCTGATCATCAGGAGATTACGGCCCGCCGGAGAGATCGGCGCAAGCGAATTCGGGTATCCGCGGGGGATGTTCGAGGGGTTCACCGACGAGATGGTCGACGTGGGCGAGGTGGCGCTGCGGGTGCGGCACGGCGGGGACGGGCCGGCCGTGCTGCTGATTCACGGGCACCCGCGTACGGGATCGACCTGGCACCTGGTCGCGCCGCGGCTGGTCGAGGCGGGACTGAGCGTTGTCTGCCCGGACATGCGCGGATACGGCCGATCGACCCCGGCCGCGATCAAAGACGACCATTCTCAGCAGTCGAAACGTGCAGTCGCGCAGGATTTTGCGCGGCTCATGCACCGGCTCGGGCACGAGCAGTTCGCCGTGGCGGGACACGACCGCGGCTGCTATGTGGCGTTCCGCCTCGCCCTTGACCATCCTCACGCCGTACGCCAACTGGTTGTCATGGACGGTGTGCCGATCAGCGAAGCCCTCGCCCGGTGCGACGCGCGCTTCGCCGCCGCCTGGTGGCACTGGTTCTTCTTCGCCCAGCCGGACAAGCCCGAGCGAGCGATCCTGGCCGACCCCGACGCCTGGTACGTGGGCTCACCCGAGCGGATGGGACGGGACAACTACGAGGAGTTCCGCGCCGCCACCCGGGATCCGGCGACCGTCCGGGCCATGCTCGAGGACTACCGCGCGGGACTGACCGTCGATCTCGAGCACGAGCGGGCCGGTCCGAAAGAAATCACCTGTCCGGCGCTGTTCCTGTGGTCCACGGAGGACGACATGGAACAGCTGTACGGCGACCCACTCGCCATCTGGCGCGAGTGGGCCGCCGACATCCGTGGCGTGCCGATCGAGTCCGGGCACCACATGGCCGAGGAGAATCCGGCCGCGGTCGCCGCGGCCTTGACCGGGTTCCTCAGCGGCTCGCGCCGGCCCGCCGCTTCGTCCACACGTCGAACGCGACCGCGGCCAGCAGCACCGCGCCCTTGACCAGCATGACCTGCTCGCTCGGAGCGCCGATCAGGCTCATGCCGTTGTTGATGACGCCCATGATCAGGCCACCGGTGATCGCGCCGACGACCTTGCCGACGCCACCCTGCACGGCCGCGCCGCCGATGAAGGCGGCGGCGATCGCGTCCAGCTCGAGCTGGTCGCCGCCGGTCGGGTTGGCCTGGTTGAGCCGGCCCGCGAAGATGATGCCGGCCAGCGCGGCCAGCACGCCCATGTTCACGAAGATCCAGAACACGACGGCCTTGGTCTTGACGCCCGAGAGCGTCGCCGCCTGCAGGTTGCCGCCGACGGCGTAGATCTGCCGTCCGAAGACCGCCCGGTTGGTCAGCAGCGTGTAGCCGAGCACGAGCCCGGCCAGCAGCACGAGGACCCACGGCAGGTTGCGGAACCGGGCGAGCTGCACGACGACGAACATGACGACCACCGAGGCCGCCACGATCTTCGCCACGAACAGCGCGAACGGCTCGACGACCTGCCCGAAGCGCGCACGCCCGGCCCGCGAGCGCCACTGCGAGACCACGATGCCGCCGACCGCCAGGACCCCGATCAGCACGGTGAACAGGTCGGCGCCCCCGAGCGCGCCGAGCCCGATGTTGCCCAGGTAGCCCTCGGTGAAGCCGTTGGCCAGGGTCCGCACCTCGTCGGGGAACGGGCCGATGCCCCGGTTGCCGAGGACGTTGTACGTGACCGCCCGGAACAGCAGCATGCCGGCGAGCGTGACGATGAACGCCGGGATGCCGAAGTACGCCACCCAGTAGCCCTGCCAGGCGCCGATCAGTCCACCGACGATCAGGGTGATCAGCAGGGCCAGCGGCCACGGCACATCGTGGTTGACCATGAGAACGGCCGCGACCGCACCGGTGGCCGCCACGATCGACCCGACGGACAGGTCGATGTGCCCGGCGATGATCACCAAGATCATGCCGATGGCCAGGACCAGGATGTACGAGTTCTGGACGATGACGTTGCTGATGTTCTGCGGGGCGAGCATGTCGCCGCCGGTGAGGATCGTGAACAGCAGCACGATGGCCGCGAACGCGATGTAGATGCCGCTCTGCCGCAGGTTGATGCGGAACCGGCGGGGGCCGCCGGGACGGCGGTCGTCCGGAACGGCCGGCTGCTTGCCGGGAGCGAAAGTCGGCGCGACGCTCACGAGCGTGCCTCCTGTCCGGCGGTCATGAGGGTCATGAGCCCTTCCTGGGTGGCCTCGGCGCGCGGCACCTCACCGGTGATCCGCCCGGACGAGAGGGTGTAGATGCGGTCGCACAGCCCGAGCAGCTCGGGCAGCTCGCTCGAGATCAGCAGGATCGCCTTACCGGCCTCGGCGAGCTGGTTGATGATCGTGTAGATCTCGTACTTGGCGCCGACGTCGATGCCCCGCGTCGGCTCGTCGAGGATCAGCACGTCGGGGTCGGTGAAGATCCACTTGGACAGCACGACCTTCTGCTGATTGCCGCCGGAGAGCTTGCCGGTGATGCTCGAGACGCTCGGCGCCTTGATGTTCATGCTCTGCCGGTACGACTCAGCGACCTTGTACTCCTCGTTGTCGTCGACCCAGCCCCGGCGGGCCAGCTTGCCCAGCCCGGCCGACGAGACGTTGCGCTTGATGTCCTCGATGAGGTTGAGCCCGTACCGCTTGCGGTCCTCGGTGGCGTACGCGATGCCGTGCTTGATCGCCTCGCCGACGGAGCGCAGCTTGATCTCGCGCCCGTCCTTGATGATCCGCCCGCTGATGCCGGTGCCGTAGGCCCGGCCGAAGATGCTCATGGCCAGTTCCGTACGCCCGGCGCCCATCAGCCCGGCCAGGCCGACGATCTCGCCGCGGCGCAGGTTGAGGTTCGCGCCCGCGACGAGCAGCCGGCCGTGCTGGGTCGGGCTGTGCACCGTCCAGTTCTCGACCCGGAAGACCTCATCGCCGATCTTGGGCTCGCGCGGCGGGAAACGGTGGTCGAGGTCGCGGCCGACCATGCCACTGATGATCTTGTCTTCGGTGAGGCCCCGGGCCTCCAGCGTTGTGATCGTCTTGCCGTCGCGCAGGATCGTCACGCGGTCCGCGATCTCGAGGACCTCGTTCAGCTTGTGCGAGATGATCACGCAGGTGATGCCCTCGTCCCGCAGGCCGCGCAGCAGGTCGAGCAGGTGGGCCGAGTCCTCGTCGTTCAGCGCCGCGGTGGGCTCGTCGAGGATCAGCAGCCGCACCTGCTTGGACAACGCCTTGGCGATCTCGACCAGCTGTTGCTTGCCGACGCCGAGGTCGAGCACCTGGGTCATCGGGTTCTCGTGCAGGCCGACCCGGCTCATCAGCTCGGTGGCGGCCGCGTTGGTGCGGTTCCAGTCGATCAGGCCACGCCGGGCCCGCTCGTTGCCGAGGAAGATGTTCTCGGCGATCGACAGGTTCGGCGCCAGCGCCAGCTCCTGATGGATGATCACGATGCCACGGTGCTCGCTGTCCCGGATGCCACCGAAGCGGCACTCCTGGCCCTCGAACGTGATCTCGCCTTCGTAGTCGCCGTGCGGGTAGACGCCGGAGAGCACCTTCATCAGGGTGCTCTTACCGGCGCCGTTCTCCCCGCAGATCGCGTGGATCTCGCCGCGGAGCACCTCCAGGTTGACGTCGTCGAGCGCGCGAACGCCCGGGAACGTCTTGGAGATGCTCCGCATGCGGAGGATGGAGTCGCTCATTACTGGAGCTGAGCCTCGGTGTAGTAGCCCGACTCGACCAGTTCCTTCTTGTAGTTGGTCTTGTCGACGATGACCGACTCGAGCAGCATCGAGGGCACGATCTTCTCGCCGTTGTCGTAGTCGGTCGTGTTGTTGGTCTTCGGGGTCTGACCCTTCAGCACCGCGTCCGCCATCTCGACGGTCGTCTTGGCCAGCTCGCGCGTGTCCTTGTAGATCGTCGAGTACTGCTCGTTGCGCAGAATCGATTTGACCGAGGCCTGCTCGGCGTCCTGACCGGTGACGGTCGGGTAGGGCTTGGCCGAGGTCCCGTACCCGTTGCTCTTGAGGGCCGAGAGGATGCCGATCGAGAGCCCGTCGTAGGGCGAGAGCACGCCGTCGACCTTGGCGCCGTCACGGTAGGTGGAGGTGAGCAGGTTCTCCATCCGGTCCTGCGCGGTCTTGGCCTGCCACCGCAGGATCGCGACGGTCTTGAAGTCGGTCTGCTTGCTCTTGACGACCAGGGTGCCGTCGTCGATCTTCGGCTTGAGCACGCTCATGGCGCCGTTGAAGAAGAACGTGGCGTTGTTGTCGTCGGGCGAGCCGGCGAACAGCTCGATGTTGAACGGGCCCTTGGCGTCGCCCGCCGACCCGTCCGCCTTCAGCACCTTGAGACCGGTGAGCAGCGAGGTCGCCTGCTGCACGCCGACCTTGAAGTTGTCGAACGTCGCGTAGTAGTCGACGTTGGGGCTGTTGCGGATGAGCCGGTCGTAGGCGATGACCGGGATCTTGTTGGCCTTCGCGTTCTCGAGCTGCGTGGTGATCGCGGTGCCGTCGATCGACGCGATGATCAGCAGCTTGGCGCCCTTGGTGATCTGGTTGTCGAGCTGCTGGGTCTGGGTCGGGATCTTGTCCTCGGCGTATTGGAGGTCGACCTGGTAGCCGAGCGCCTCGAGCTGCTTCTTGAGGTTGTCACCGTCGCTGATCCAGCGCTCGGACGAGCGGGTCGGCATGGTGACACCGATCAGAGCGCCCTTGCTGTCACCGGCGCCGGCTTCCTTGTCGACGGTTTTCTCGCTCGAACCACATGCGGCCAGGGAGGTCGCAAGCACGGCGGCGGACACCACCGCACCCATCCTGGACAGTCTCATGCGGTACTCCTTCATCGGGTCCATCGGAGTTGAATGGCCACGAGTGTGAACGGTCACACGAAGACGTGTCAACCGCGCTTAGCAACGTTGCCGACATTTGAGCGAAACTTTGTTATCGATAACAGGACGGTCTCGAACGCCGCCACGATGGTCGATGCGTGGTAAACCAGGCTGGATACACGACCGTCGCTGTGGCTGGATGGAGGCATGGATTTCGACACGGCGACCCGGCAGCGGATGGCAGCGATCGAGGCCAACTGGGACGAACGAACCCCGATCCACGCGGCCAGCCAGTTCTACGCGCGCGACCCCGAAGCGTGGTTCGCACCGTACGAGTGGGAGGATCTCGGCCCCCTGACCGGCCGCGACGTGCTGCATCTGCAATGCCACCTCGGCACGGAGACGCTGGCCTTCGCCCGGCGCGGCGCGGGCACGGTGACGGGCCTCGATGTGTCAGATTCGTCCTGTACGTCGGCCCGGCGGCTCGCCGCGGCGGCCGGCCTCGCCGTCGAATACGTGCGGGCAAACGTCTACGACGCGGTCGAGGCGCTCGGCAACCGGCGGTTCGACGTCGTCTACACCGGCAAGGGCGCCCTGCTGTTCCTGCCGGACCTGACCCGGTGGGCCGCGCAGGTGGCCGGCCTGCTGCGGCCGGGCGGGGTCGCGTACGTCGTGGAGTTCCACCCGCTCTTCTCGTCGCTGGGTGTGATGCCCGGCGATTCGCTGCTGCTGCGCAACGACTATCTCGCCGGCCGCGGGGCGCGCGAGGTCGACGCGACCTGCACCTACACCGACGGGCCGCCGCTGACCGGCGCCACCGCGAGCTACGAATGGGCGCACGGCCTGGGCGAGGTGGTCACCGCGCTGATCGGAGCCGGCCTGACCATCTCGTCGCTGCGCGAGAGCGACGAGATCCCCTGGCCCAACTGGCCCGGCATGGAGCCCACCGCGAACGGCTTCTTCCGGCTGCCCGCGTCGGCCCCGAAGATCCCACTCGTCTACGCGTTGCGGGCAACCGCCGGATGACCAAATCAGCGGCGCCTCGGCGAGCACTCGCTGAACCCGAGCGGCGATCTCGACGCCGTCGGCCGGTCCGCGGAATTCCGATGTCCCCGCCCGCCGGCCGGTAGCCTGCCCCGGTGACTGTGTCGCTGGTCGTCAAGTTTCCCGTGGACGACGCGGAACTGACCGCCCTGCACGCCCGCGCCTTCGACGCCGGCCCGTCCCCGATTCACCCCTGGGCTGAGCGCCTGGCCCGCCACGCGCTCACCTGGATCGGCGCCTACGATGACGACCACCTGATCGGTTTCATCCAGGTCAGCTGGGACGGCGGCGCCCACGCCTTCCTGCTGGACACCGCCGTGGACCCGGCGAGCCGGCATTCCGGCCTGGGCACCGCCCTGGTGGTGGCCGCCACCCGGGAGGCGCGCAACGCGGGCTGCACGTGGTTGCACGTCGACTTCGAGCCCCACCTACGCCTCTTCTACCTCGACCGCTGCGGCTTCCGTCCCACCGAGGCCGGCCTGATCCGCTTGAACTGACGTCCTTGCCTGCCAACGGCGCCCGGCCTCGCCCGTGGAGCTTGCGCGCCCGACGGCCGGCCATCCGACGAGGGCCGACGACTGCGCCGACATGGGCGAGGCGCCCGACAACCGCGCGGGCCTGTTTGTAGGCACCTGGTCCGGCCCCACCGGACGAATTTCTCTCGGGACAAAGTGTGACCGAGCAGAACTCTTTCGGCTCCACCCGGGCGGCGATCGAGGATGCCCTCGGACTGCGCGGGTCGGAGGCCTTGATCGGCCCGATTGGCCGGCTTTGCGGATGGTCGCGGATGCTCGTCGGCGAGGGCCGTGCACTCTGGAGCACGTGAATGAGACGGTGAAAGATGCGCGCGCCGCCGATGGCCCGACATTGTTCTTGATGGTAGGTCTTCCGGGGTCGGGGAAGACCTTTCGAGCGCGGGAGCTGGCGCAGGAGCGTGGGGCCCTGCGGCTCACCCCTGATGAGTGGGCCCTCACCATCTTCGGCCAGGAAGACCGTCACCAGGAGCCCGGCGGTATGCGGTGGCTGCTGGAGGGCCGGCTTGTCGCACTGGCCATCGATGCCCTGCGCCTGCGGCTCAGCGTCGTTCTCGACTTCGGACTCTGGTCGCGCGACGAGCGCTCCGCCCTGCGGTGGATGGCCACTTCAGTGGGAGCCTCCTGCGAGATCGTGTACCTGCCTGTGGACCGCGACGTGCAATGGAGCCGGATTCAGAACCGCTGGAAAGACACGCCAGAGCAGACATTTCCTATGGCCGAGGCGGAGCTCGACCCCTGGAGAGAACAGTTCCAGGTCCCTGAAGCAGACGAGCTCTCCGGTCCGTTACCGCCCTCGCCGCCGCCCGGGAATGAGAGCTGGTTCGACTGGGCAAAGCAATTCTGGCCCTCCCTCGCTCCGAGCTTGAACGGGCGACTCATCGAGAGATGACTGTCAACCGAGCCCGTCGCCGGCGCCATCGGCGAGGACGTACAGCAGCTCGGCAGCTTCGCTGAGCCGTTCGAGCAGGACGGCGTCACGGGGACAGCGGGGCGGTCGACCCGTCGTCGAGGGCTCGCCTGATTTTCTCCATGCCGGTGCGGATCAACCTGCCGTAGTCGTCGTCCGGGAGGGTGTCGATGTCCGCCTCGGCGGCGGTCAGGTGATGCCGGGCGGCCGGGACGTTGCCCAGGCGGCGATGGGCGTCGGCCAGGTTGAGATGCAGGGACGGCATGAACGCCCGCACCTGGAACGACGCGTCGTGCTGCCGGGCGCGTTCGTCGGTGAGCTCGGCGGCCACCGCGAGCGCCCGCTCGTCCCACATCAGCTCGTCGGCCACCGAGTCCTGCAGATCGGCCACGAAGTGCGCGATGGTGCACCGGTGCAGAGCGTCGCCGGTCTCGACCCACAGCCGTTCCAGCTCGGCGCGCGCGCCGGCCCGGTCACCGGCGTGGCCCAGCCCGATGGCAGCGGTGATCGCCGCCATGATCTCGTCGCCGTTGTTGCCTGCCGCCTCCGGCACAGTTCGCTCCCCCACAGGACGCCACATCAGGACCCCGTGATCCTGCCCCCTCGACCAACTCGAGAGTCAAGTCGAGGAGAACCGCGCGGCAGTCGCCACCCCGGCCGGCGAAAGCGCAGGCACGGCGCGCTCGGACAAACCCGGCCCGACGAACGAGACCCGCCGAGCGAGCGACCGCACCGAGCCCGCCAGGCCGGCGCGAACCGAGCCGGCGCGAACCCTCATTGGGCGGCCCGGCGGATCGCGGCGGTCGCGGCCGCTCGGAGTCTGGCCCGGTGGGCTCGGCGGGCGCGGAGAGCGGCCGGCACCACCGAGGGCCGCGAGGGCGACGAGACGGGGCGGGTGGTGGGCTTGGCGTCGGGGTTCATGGGACGAACGTAGGGGTGGGGTATGACAGAAAATGGGGTCTGCAAGGCGGCTCGGTGTGGGGCAGACTCGCGGGCATGTCTGTCATGGTCCGCAGCGTCGGCGAGCTCACCTCGTACGTGGCTCAGGAGAACCGCGTCAAGTATCTGTTCTTCTGGGGGCATCAGCCGGAACGTGACGGCAGCACGGGCGCCGGGTGCCTCAGTCAGTGGTGGCCGCAGGCGTTCGAGGCGGATGGTCACGAGTTCGCCAGCGCCGAGCACTACATGATGTGGCGCAAGGCCGTGCTCTTCGGGGACGACGCCATGGCTGCGCGGATTCTGCGCGCGCCGCATCCCAAAGTGGCGAAGACCCTGGGTGGCCGGGTGGCCGGGTTCGAGCAGGCTACGTGGAACCAGCACCGCTTCGAAATCGTCGTGTCCGGCAACCTGGCCAAGTTCGGCTGCCATGACGAACTGCGGGACTACCTGCTGACCACCGGCGACCGCGTTCTGGTCGAGGCCAGCCCGCTCGACCGCATCTGGGGCATCGGCCTCGACCGCAACGACCCGGCCGCGGCCGACCCGCGCCGCTGGCGGGGCGCCAACCTGCTCGGCTTCGCGCTCATGGAGGTCCGCGACCGCCTGCGTAGCCATGGCTGACTTCGTGATACGCCGCTGGGATCTTGCGCACTTCCCGGGCGACCAGGCGCCGCCGCACGTCCATCACGGCGGCGACGAGGCGTTCTGCGTGCTGCGTGGGCGCCTCGAGGTGCTGATCGGCGACGAGCGGCGGGTCCTGGCGGCCGGCGACTTCGTGACCGTGCCGGCCGGCACGGCGCACACGTTTGCAACCGTCGACGAGGCGGGGGCCGAGGTGCTGGCGGTGATGACGCCCGAGATCGACGAAGTGGTCCGCGCCCTGCACGGCGCGGAACGGACGAGGAACCGCTACCGCTCGTCGGTCGTCGCCGGGTAGCCGGACGAGACGACCAGGCCGGGCATCGACGCCGCGCCGTGGAAGTTCAGCAGGCGGAGCATCACGGCTGAACACCCGACGATGTGCGTCGGGCCCTGGTGGGCCGCGTCGAGAAGGACGCGGGCGGCGGCGGTGTCGGCGAACCTCAGGGCGGTCGCGTCGATCGTCACGAGCGCCCCGGGCTCGCGGACGGCGAAGATCTCCCTCACCATGGCCGCCAGCGCGTCGCGGTTGGACATGTCGGCCTCGCCCGACAGCCACAGCCCGTACGGCTCCTCGGTCTTGCGGATGCGCAGCGACGTGTCGGGATCGAAGGGCAACAGCGGTCCGGCCGCGCCGGGGTGCGCGAGGGCCAGGCGCCTCAGCGTCATGGGGTCGAACAACCTCTGGTCGTACACGCAGACGCCCATCACGAAGCCGTCGGCGAACATCTTGTTGCACCGGGCCTCGTACCACTCGAGACGTTCCGTGCCGGGGAACCGCCGGAGCGCCCAGTTCATCTCGCCGACCACACGCATGCCCCGGTAGCCCTCGGCGCGCGTGCGGGCCTTCTCGGCGCTCCAGAGCGCGAGCGTGCCCTCGGCGTCGAACGAGCCGCCGGCCAGATAACTGCCCTCGGGGGTCACCGCCACCAACTGCCCCGACCCGATCGCGGCCTCGGTGGCGACACCCCGGCGGGCCAGCGCCGACAGCACCGCGCCGGGCTCGTCGCCGGAATAGATGACTTTGTGATCGGCACGAAGCCCGCCGAGCAGAACGCCGGCGATCGCGTCCCGCCGGATCTCGTCGTCGTCGACTGTCCAGCACACGTGGTCGCCGAGTTCGAGGCGATCGAGCAGCCCCGCCACGGCCATTCTCCTTCGTCCGCCCGGACCAACGTGCGGTTCACCGTACGCTTCGAAACGCTTCCGTCGCGTTACCTCGGTCGAGTGACTTCGCCCTGTGAAACCACCCAAGAGCGCTGTGAAACCACCCAGGAGCATGCAACCGGGACACATGGCCTTCGCATCGACGCCTCCTGCCATTAACCGCACGGCTGCCGGGCCCGCCTAGTGTCCGGCAGAACCACTCCGGCAGCCTGAAGCAGGTATCCACGACATGGACGTCAGCGTCGTCATCCCGACGTGCAACCGCCCGGAACTGGCCACGCGCGCCGTCCACAGCGCCCTGAGCCAGACCCACCGCGACCTCGAGGTCATCGTCGTGATCGACGGGCCGGACGACGACACGGTCCTCGCGCTCAAGGAGATCGGCGACGAGCGGCTGCGGGTGCTCGTGCTGCCCGAACGCGGCAAGGCTCCCAACGCTCGCAACCAGGGCGTGAAGGCGGCCGAGGGCCGGTACGTGGCGCTGCTCGACGACGACGACGAGTGGATGCCCGCCAAGATCGAGACGCAGCTGGCGCTGGCCGCCAGGGCCACCAAGGCCTCCCCCATCGTCGCCACCCGCATGATCAACCGGACGCCGCGGGCCGACAGCGTGATGCCGCGCCGGCTGCCCGGGCCGGGCGAGCCGCTCAGCGAGTATCTGACGGTGCGCCGCGGCCTGTTCTACGGCGACGGCTTCATCCAGACCTCGACGATCATGGCGCCGACGGAGTTGCTGCGGCGCGTTCCGTTCACCGTGGGCCTGCGCCGCCAGCAGGAGCTGGACTGGACGCTGCGCGCGCTCCAGCACGAGGACGTCGAGCTGCTCTACGCCCCCGAGGCGCTCGTGCTGTGGCACCAGGACGAGAACCGCGACCGGATCAGCCTGCACAACCCGTGGGAGGAACAGCTCGCCTGGCTGCGCTCCAGCCGTGACCTGTTCACTCCCCGTGCGTACGCTGCGGTGACGATGAGTGTGATCAGCTCGATGGCAGCGCCCACCCGTGACCCGAAGGTCTTCCGGGAGCTGCTGTCCGAGGCGCGCGCCCCCGGCCGGCCGGGCGCGCTCGACTACGTGACCTTCCTGCAGATCTGGGCGTTGCCGCCGAACGTCCGTCACCGCGTCCGCGATCTGGTTGTCGGCCGCAAGAACGCCGATGCCTAGGGTTCTCGTCTGGCGAAGCGCGATGCTCCTCGGCTCCGAGACGTTCATCCGCAACCAGGCCGACGCGCTGACCCGCTGGCAGCCGGTCTACGCGGGCGCGGCGAAGGTCGACTCGGTGCTGGCCCGCGACGACGACCTGATCGCCTTCCCCACCGAGGCCGACCGGCGCGCGTTCCTGCGCCTGCGGCTCACCGGCTCGTCGCCGCACCTGCACAAGCTGATGGCGACCGTACGGCCGGACCTGGTGCACGCCCACTTCGGCGGCGACGGCTGGCTGGTCAGTGGCGCCGCCGCCGGGGCCCGCGTGCCCCTGGTGGTGACCTTGCACGGCCACGACGTGACCCGCCAGCCGTCGAGCACCGGCCCCAAGGGCGTCCGCTACCGCCGCAACCTGCGCACGGTGTTCGAGCGGGCCCGGGTGCTCATCGCCGTCTCCGAGGTGATCCGCCGCAAGGCCATCGAGCGGGGCGCCGACCCGGCCAAGGTCCGCGTGCACCACACCGGCGTGCCCGTCCCGGCCACGGTTCCCAGCGCTCCGAAGCAGTGGGACGTGGCGTTCGTGGGCCGTTTCGTCGAGAAGAAGGGCGCCGACGACCTGATCGCGGCCCTCAGCACGCTCCGGGCCAAGGCCCTGTTCATCGGCGACGGCCCGCGCTTCGCCGAGATGCAGGGCTACGCCCGGAGCCTGGGGGTGGACGCCACGTTCGCCGGCGCCAAGCCCGCCGCCGAGGTCTACCGCCTGCTGGCCGAGTCCCGGGTGCTGGCCGCCCCGTCGCGCACGGCGGCCGACGGCGACAGCGAGGGATTGCCCACCACGATCGTCGAGGCGATGGCGCTGGGTCTGCCGGTGGTGGCCACGCACCACAGCGGCATCCCCGAAGCCGTGACCGACGGCGTGACCGGCCTGCTGGGTCCCGAGTCCGATCGCGAAGCCCTGGCCGCCAACCTGCGCAAACTGCTCGCCGACCCGGCGCTGCAGGCTTCCATGGGCGCGGCCGCCCGGTCCCGGGCCGAGTCCGGCTTCGACGTCGTCCGGCAGAGCCGTCGCCTCGAGGACATCTATGACGAGGCGATCGCGGCACGCCACTGACGCGAAGTGTGGCCGGCGGGTTACCATCCGAAGTGGACGATCGCAGGTGAGCATCCCATCGACGAGGAGCCCGGTGCATGTCCGACTCAGAGTTCAGCCCTGACGCCCTGCGGACATTGATCCGTGCCGGCGCGTGGATCGACCGCCCGGACGCCAGGAAGGCCGCGGTGCACCTGCTGACCTTCACCAAGCTGCCGGACCAGCCCGGTTTCGCCGAACTGGTCGAGGTCGTGCAGATTCCCGAGTACGACGACGGTCAGGACATCCAGGTGGCCGTGATCCGGGACTGGGCGGCTGTGTTCGCCTTGCCGGCGGTCGCGCGCCTGTCCGAGGACGACCGGCGGTTGCTCGCCCTCGCGGAAAGCCTCCTCACCGGGCAGCCCGTCGATCTGGCGGCCAACGTCGCGGTCAGCGGGCACGACCACGCTCTCCGGATCATGGAGGCGATGGTGATCGCCACCGGCTACCACATGAAGTACACCCTCACGCCGACCGCGAGGCTCACGACGAGGTACGCCCAACGCTGACCACCGTCATCCGACGGCCGCCAGGAAGTCCGAGTAGAACAGGCCCAGGCCGGCCGCCACGCACATGCCGGCCACGATCCAGAACCGCACGACGATGTTGACCTCGCTCCACCCGGCCAGCTCGAAGTGGTGGTGCAGCGGAACCATCCGGAAGACCCGCCGGCCGGTGGTCCGGTACGAGACGATCTGGATGATCCAGGTCGTGATGATGAGGACGAACAGCCCGCCGATCACGATCGAGAGCAGCGTGGTGCGGGTGGCCACAGCGAGCCCGCCGATCAGGCCGCCGAGCCCGAGCGAGCCCACGTCACCCATGAAGATCCGCGCCGGGGACGTGTTCCACCACAGGAAGCCCAGGCAGGCGGCGGCCGCCGCGGCCGCGATCATGGCGATCTCCAGCGGATCCCGCACCTGGTAGCAGTAGTCGTTCGCCCGGGTGTACGCCTCGTCGGCGCACCAGTGCCGGTACTGCCAGAAGCCGATCAACGCGTACGCGCCCAGCACCAGGATCGACGCGCCGGTGGCCAGCCCGTCGAGGCCGTCGGTGAGGTTCACGCCGTTGGACATCGCCGTGATGACCAGGACGAACACGATCACCGAGCCGACCTTGCCGACGTCCAGCCAGCTGATGTCGCGGATGAACGAGATGTTCTCGCTGGCCACGGTCTGGCCGTTGGTGCTGGCCACGGAGAGCGCGGCGATGCCGAAGCCGGTGCCGACGATCGCCTGGCCGAGCAGCTTGCCCTTGGCGGACAGCCCGTCGGAGTTGCGCCGCCGCACCTTGAGGAAGTCGTCGAGGAAGCCGACGACGCCGCAGAAGACGAACAGGCCGAGCAGGACCAGCGCCGTCATGGTCGGCTGCTCCTGCGCGATCTGCCGTTCGGGCAGGGTGGTCAGCGCGATGTGCCCGGCGGCGTACGCGAACACCGTCGCGACGATGAACGCGACGCCACCCATCGCGGGCGTGCCGTGCTTGCCCTCGCTGCTCGCCAGCCCGAGGGAGCGGATCGGCTGGCCGGCCTTGAGCGCCGTGAAGACGCGGATCGCGACCGGGGTGCCGAACAGGGAGATGATGAAGGCGACCGCGGCCGCGACGATGACCGCCCTCACGAGCGCGCCGCCACGGGACCCGGATTTCTCACGTCGTCGATCACGGGACAGGATCTTGCCATCCGGCCCCGGGCGGAGCAGACCCGACGTCCGGGCGTCAGCTGCCGCGGGTGCGGCGGACCACCGAACGCATGGCCCGCTTTCCGGCTCGCAGGCCGCCGACCAGCGTGGTGGCGGCCCTGCCGGGCACTGTCGCGGAGAGGAGCGCGTTCATCTGGCGTACGCGCTTCAACTCGGCCTCGCGGCGGAGCAGCAGCTGCTCGTACCACTCGTGCTTGGCCTTCGCCTCGGACAACTCGCGGGTCAGGCGGTCGCGGTCGGCCAGCAGGTCGCCGACGGCGTGCGCCCGGGGCTTGTCCGCCGGCGGGACCTCGGACGGTTCGAGTTCGCGGCCGGTCATGCCGGCCAGGACGGCGGTCAGTTCGGCCTCGTCGGCTCGGATCGGCCACAGAGGGGCGTAGCCGCCGGAGATCGCTGAGGCGGCGAAGGTGCGCAGGGCGGTGAGCGGATCTGCGGCCGGCGCCAGGGCGGTGAGTTCGCCTTTGTCGCCGACGACGGTCTGGGCGGCGGGCACGCCCGCGCAGGGTGACGCCTGCCAGGTGGTGAGCAGGTCGCGCAGGGTGGGCAGGTCGCGGCGCTGGGCGGCGGCCAAGAGGTGGTCCTCCAGAGTGCGGCCGCGGGGCAGCTCGGTGGCGGGGAGCCGGAACTCCCGGCCGTGGATCACCGCGTCCGGCGCGGCGGCATCCGGGGGTGCGCCCGGGCCGCGGTGCGCGATGACCACCCAGGCCGGGGCCAGCTCGGTCGCCAGGCCGTTGCGGACGGCGGCGGTGGCCAGGCGGACGGGGTCGGTCAGCACGTCGGCGGTGGGCTGGACGGCGGTGGCCACCGCTGCTTCCAGGGCGCCGGCGAGCGCGGCGTCACCCTGGATCTCCCGGCTCAGCAGCACGGTCGGTGAGGGCAAGCCCGGGTACGCGGCGTAGTCCCGCTGGACGCGCAGACCACTGCGGGTCAGGTGGGTGAGGAGCCGAGCGTGGCCGGCCGGGCGTTGCGGATCGTGGTCGTCGGGGATCGTCCAGTCGGCGTCGGTGGGCGTGGCCGGCAGGGCCGTCAAGCGGTGGACGCCGAACAGGTTCTCCACGCCCAGCAGCAGACGGCCGCCGGGTTTCAGGACGGCCAGCAGGAGGTCGAGTGTCTCGGTCCAGGAGTGCGGCTCGGCCTCGGCCGAGTGGAGGCGGTCGAGGCCGTCCAGGGCGATCACTGTGTCGTACGCGGGGACCGCGGCCAGCTTCTCCAGGCTGCCGCACACGACCGTCGACCCGCGGGCGGCCAGCAGCTCCGCGTCGGCGGCGCCCCGCACGAGCACCGTGACCTGCGCGGGCGGCAGGGCCTCGAGCAGCTCGGGAGCGTGCGGACCGGCCACCAGCGTACGGCCGAAGCGTTGTGACAGCAGGGACCGCAGCGCCTCGCCCGAGACGGGATCGCGGCCGTGGCTGCCGTCGAGGTCGGACCAGAGGAGCATCTCGCCGCCGATCAGCGTGGTCATCGGGTCAGCACTCCGGTCAGCTCGAAATCGGGATCGTGACGCAGGGACGGCCAGCCGAGCACGCGGCGCAGCTCGGCCGGGGGCAGCAGGCGGTCAGCGCCCAGCTCGGCCGTGGCGATCCGGCGCGCCACGGAGACGTCCAGCACAGGTCCGTGCAGGTCCGCCCATTCCCGTACGATCCTCCCCTGACCGCCGAAGGCCGACTTCTCGCGCTCGAGCTGCATGGGGTCGCCGTAGACCGCGGGCTCGCAGCCGGCCAGCGTGCCGTACATGATCGCGCTGCACAGCCGGTTCGACGCGACCCGGGAATGCCGGCGCTGCTCAGCCAGTTGACGGTAGAGGAATCCGGGGTCGAGGTCCTTCCACCAGCCACCCCGGTAGCCGTGGCAGATGACCCGGAAGCCCGCCCGCTCGTACGTGGCCCGCACCCGCTTGTCGCGGTATTCCTGCCAGTAGAGACACACCGTCACCGGGCCTTCCTCGGTGGCCCGGATCTCCTCGATCAGGCCCTCGTGGTTGCCGATGATGTGCTGCCCCTCCCAGCCGTGGAACGGGTAGAACAGCGTCCCCCGCCGCGGCGGCGCGTCGGCCGGTTCCGGTTCCGGTTCCATCGCGAGCAGGTACGCCCACGGCGAGCCCACCACGTAGACCTCACGCCGGCCGAGCGACCAGGCCCGCCGCCGCACCCGCTCCGACCAGACGAACTTCGGGACGCCCGGGACGTACTCGTGGTCGGGGGCCATCCCGTCGCCGATGTTCCAGCCGTGCTGCAGATAGCCGTGCAGGCGGGGCGGATCGGTGTCGTCGAGGCCGCAGTAGCGGGCCAGGACGTGGCTGTGGCCGTAGTAGTGGTTCGCGTGGTGCACGAGGCATTCCATACCGCGCAGGCGTACGCCGGGCAAACTCGGCGTGTCGGCGGGATGTCATCTCGCGACCCCGTGCTATCTTCAACGCAGCCTCCGGGCGTGGCACCAGTTCTGGTAGCCCCCGGGGCGAACATCCGGCCGAGACCATTCCGGCCTTCCTTACAGCGCCTCTCCCGGCGTTTTCTCTCACCCTGCGTGTCGCAGGCTCTTGAGGAGTACCCCCATGACAGTCACACCCACCCGAGGCCGCACCACGCAGGCCTACGAAGACGTCGCCTTCGACGCCCTGCTCGACGTGGTCGACGACCGCGCCTGGCTACGCGTCGACGGCTACCTGCCCGGCAAGAACGACATCCCGGTGAACATGGCCGAAGTGCGGCGGCTCGGGCTGCGCCGCGGCGACCGGATCAGCGGCACCGCCCGTACGACCGGACGCAAACCCGCCACCCTGCAGCTCGACCAGCCGATGGGCCGCCGGCCCGACTTCTACGAACTGACTGCGCTCTATCCGCAGGAGCGGCTGCGCCTCGAGACCGACCCGCAGCTGCTCACCACCCGCGTCATCGACCTGGCCATGCCGATCGGCAAGGGACAGCGGGCGCTGATCGTGGCGCCGCCCAAGGCCGGCAAGACGACGATCCTCAAGCAGATCGCCCACGCCGTCGCCCGCAACAACCCCGAGGCCCATCTGATGGTCGTGCTCGTGGACGAGCGGCCCGAGGAGGTCACGGACTTCAGCCGTACGGTGCGGGGCGAGGTCGTGGCGGCGACGTTCGACCGTCCCCCGCACGAGCACACGGCGCTGGCCGAACTCGCCGTCGAGCGGGCCAAGCGCCTGGTCGAGCAGGGCCGGGACGTCGTCCTGCTGCTCGACTCGATCACCCGGCTGGGCCGCGCCTACAACCTGATCGCGCCGGGCCGGGGGCGTACGCTCTCCGGCGGCCTCGACGCGTCGGCGCTGTACCCGCCCAAGCGGTTCCTGGGCGCAGCCCGCAACATCGACGGCGGCGGCTCGCTCACCATCATCGCCACGGCGCTGGTCGAGAACGGGTCGGCCATGGACACGGTGATCTTCGAGGAGTTCAAGAGCACCGGCAACGCCGAGCTCAAGCTCGACCGCTCGCTGGCCGAGGCCCGCGTCTTCCCGGCGATCGACCTCTCCTCGACCGGCACCCGCCACGACGAGACCCTGCTCTCCCCCGCCGAACTCGCGATCGTCACCCAGGTGCGGCGCGTGCTGGGCACCCCCGACGCGATGCGCCAGCTGCTCGACCAGCTGCGCGGCACGTCCTCCAACAACGAGTTCCTGCGCCGGGTGGCCCACTCCCTGGCCGCATGACGCCGTCAACGCGCCGGCCGCGCGTCCCTGAGGATCCGGCCGTCGTTCAGCAGCACGTCGTAGGTGCGCGGCACGTCACGCCACTTGCCGTTGCCGTCCTCGACCAGCGCCCGGCCCGGCCACCACGCGACCCAACGGCCGTTGTGGACCGTCGCCTGCACGGATATGCCCTCGGTGTGGATGGTCAGACCCGCCACTCCCGGCCCGGCCGCCCCCTCGGTGATCGAAACGCCTTCGGGGAAGACTGAGAGGGCCCCTTCCATGAACCGGCCCGCCGGAGCCTTCTCGAACGGGCCGGAACTGCCGGAGGCGGTCGTCTTCACCTCGTCGACGTCGTCGGTGCCGGGCAGATTGCGGGCCAGGCAGGACGCCTCCGATGCCGGGTTGTCGTAGCGGTAGACCATCGCCACGTATTCGCCCCGGCGTTCGGCCAGCACCAGTTCGGCCCGATCGAGGTCCAGCGCACGGTAGATGCGCAAATCGTCCTGGCAGGCCGCACCGACCAGCCCGGTCTCGGCCGAGGTCAGTGGCATGGGGACCGCTGTCCACGTGGCGTACGCGCGGCCGTCGCCGCCCCACGGCGCTACCGCCAGCACGACGGCAACCGCGGCGGCCACGGCCGGAATCAGCATCCAGCCCCTTCGCCCGGCGAAGCGGCGGGGCGGATCGGGTGGAGTGGCGACGATGCGGTCCAGAGTGGTGGCGGCCCGCTCGTACTGCTCGAAGGTGGGTGCGGTGGCGATGTCCAGGGCTCGCAGCGACTTCACGACTGGGCCTCCATGAGCTCGGTGAGAAAGGCGCCCGGGGCGAGATGGCCGCGCAGGGCCCGGCGGGCGCGCATGAGCCGGATCCGGTAGGTCGCGGCGCTGATGCCGAGCACACGGGCCGCCTGCGCCGAGGTCAGATCCTCGAACACGGTCAGGGCCAGGACCTCCTGCTCGGCCGGGCGCAGCCGCCGCCACGCGGCCGCCAGGTCGATCAGCTCGGCCGAGGGCTCGCCCGGCTCGTTTCTCGAGGCGGACGCGACGCGGACCTCGAGGGCATCTTGGCGGCCCTGCCCACGGCGGGCGTTGAGCAGGCAGTGCCGGACGATGCCGAACACCCAGGCGCGGGCGTCGTCCCGTCGCCGGGGCGCGTCGTCGAACCGCCGCCACACCACCAGGAAGGCCTCAGCGACAACGTCCTCGGCCTGGTCCGGGTGCCCGCGGCGCTGAGCGAAGGCCAGGACGTCGGCGTACGCGTCGGCATAGAGCGCCCGGAAGCGCCCCTCCCGATCGGGTTGCAGTGTCGTCACACCCCTACCTGTCCGGCCGCCCGGCTGTTGTTACCCGGGTGCCGCGTTGATCGACGATTCCCCTGTGGAGCGATCGGCGAGAACGCGGGCGTCCGCCACGAGGTGGCCGCCCCGTGCCGGTTCCTGGTCAGAGCGCTCGGGACAGGATGAGGTCGATGTCGGCGCCCCACTCGTCGAGGACGTCGCCGTGGCCGTGGGCGAGGGCCAGCTCGGCCACGGCCGGAAACAGCTCGACCGGGTGGTCGGCCACGTGGGCCGGCGCCAGGGCTTCGTTCCACGGGTCCGGCAGCGGGTGGGTGGCCAGCTCCCACTCCAGGTACTTGTTGTACGGGCGGATCCGGCCGTGCAGGGCGAACACCGTTTCCAGCAGCCACGGGACGCTCTCGCGCTCGTCCATCAGGGCGGCCTCCGGGTGTCCGTCGCGGCGGCTCTTGACGGCTCGGTAGAGCTGATTCACGTACCCGTCGAGGGCCTCCCGCGCCCACGAGCGGGCCTCGTCCGCGGTCGGGACGGCCTGGCGTTCGACCAGGGCCGCCACGCCGCCCCGGTCGAGCAGCACCTGGGCACCGCGGAAGCCGTACCGTGGCCACCGCACCGACGTGTCGGCCAGCTGCTCCGGGGTGAGCACGCCGAGGTCCAGCTCCGGCGAGCGATCACGCTGCCAGGCATCCGCGGGGGCGGTGACGACCACGATCACGTCGACGTCGGAGTGCTCGGTGGCCAGGCCGCGGGCATGCGAACCGGTGAGGATCACGGCGGCGACTCTGGGGTCGGCCGTCGCGCGGGTCAGGAGGTCGTCGAGGAGAGGCACGAGAATGATCCTATGGATCTTCAGGACGTTGTCGACCGGGTTGTCGCGCGCACACCGGGCGTGAGGTGGTCGATCGCCGTGCCGGGGCGGGCCGCGCCCGGCGACACCGCCGTGGTCTTGCACGCCATGCGCGAAATGGGAACCGCACTGTCGTAAAGCCGCAGCATCCTGAGCTGTTCGGACAATGCCGAAACGGCTGGGCGGGGGCAGAATGGCGAACGGGACGGGTGCCTACCCCGCCAGGAGGCATCCTTCCCCTGAACGTGGAAAAGGCCGGAACTCCCCGAGAGGGTTCCGGCCTTTCCTCATCCGATCGTCACGGCGCCGGATAGTCCGTCACGAACACCGGCTGTCCGACCTTGGTCATGTCGGCGGCCGCGCCCTCCCCGTTGACGACGTGGTTGATCACGCCGGCGCTGAGGTTGACGGTCATGATGTGGTGCAGCTTCACACCGGGGCGCTTCGGCACCTCGAAACCGTTCTCGGTCTCGATGGCCGGGTTGTTCTGGTTGAAGACGTAGACCCCCGCGCCGTACAGCGTGTGGTTCCTGACCTTGTCTCCGACCTTGTACCCGGCGTAGCCCTTGACGTTGCCGTTCATCCAGTCCGCCTGCGTCGGCGGGTCGTACGGCAACTCGTTCTGGTAGAGCACCGTGACGCCCTTTTCGCCGTTCCAGATGGTGTTGTACTTCTGGAAGTGCTCGACGAACAGGCCCGTTGCGGTCACGTTGTCGCCGTTGATGACGGCGCCGTAGCGGCCGGTGTTGGTGCGCCACCGCTGGGTGTCGCCGTTCACGCCCTCGGTGAAGCCCTCGACGCCGTGGTCACCGCGCCACACCCAGGTGTGGTCGATCAGCACGTTGTCGCTGTTCACCTCGAGCGCGGTGTCGACCTTGCCGATGTGCGGGCCGCCCACCCGGAAGTAGACGTCCGACAGCGTGGTCGGGTTCGCGGCCGAGCTGATGCCCAGCCCGTTCTTGTTGCCGACCTGCAGCAGGTTCTTCGACTCCTTGAGACCCGCGTCGATCGTGACACCCGCGATGATCACACCGGGGACGTCGGCCACCTTGATCGGCGTGGCCCCGTTGACCGCGGTCAGCGTGGCGTGGCCGATCCCGAGCACGACCTGGTTCGGCCGCAGCACGTGGATGGTCTGATCGATGTTGTAGACGCCCGGCGTGAACAGCAGGTTCTTGCCGAGCAGGAGGTTCGCGTTGATCAGCCACTCGGGGTCGGACGGCTTCGCGACGAAGAAGTCGCTCAGCGGGAGCGTCCGGCCGCTGGTGAGGTTCTCGTCCCAGCTCACACCGCTGGTGTTGCGGTGCGCGCTCGGCACGCGGACGGCGTACTTGCCCTTCGCGTCCACGAACAGGAACGGCTTCTCCCGGCTGAGCGGGGTCTTCTCCAGGGTCGTGTACGGCGGGTCGGGGAACGTCGCGTCGTCCGGCGCGCCCTCGACGCCGGCGAACACCTGGTTCCACACCGCGTTGGACCAGTTGCCGACCTTGCTGTTGCGGGTCAGCCACTGCTGCTGCGAACCGTTGGTGACGCCGCCGAACTGCGAGTCGGCGATGAAACCACCACTGGCGTACTGCGGACCGGCAGTGCAGTAGTCCATCAGCGTGAAGCCGCCGTCGACGTTGAGCCGGCGCAGCGACACGGCCTGCGAGACGGCCCAGAAGTTGGCGCCGGCCCGGCACCCGTCCTGGCCCGCTCCGTTGACCTTGATGGAGAGGTTCGACAGCGTGCGCCAGAAGTTGACCAGCGCGAGGCAGTTCGCGGTGCCGTTCTCGGTGAGGCAGCGGTTGTAGACCTCCACCTTGCCGTTGATCACCACGTCGTTCGGGGAAGCGCCGAGGCCGGAGACCTCGGTGTAGTAACCGACCTTGATCTGCAGCGGCTGGGCATCGGTGCCATAGGTGCCCGGCTTGAACAGGAAGGCGTACCGGTTGGTTCCCATTTCGGCGTTGACCTGCTGCGCGTACGCGGCGTCGAGCTTCGCCTGAATGTCGGCGACCGGCATGCTCGGGTCGAAAATGGTGACGTTGGCGCCGAATCGGGGGGTGGCCGCGCTGGCGGCCGGAATTGCGGTGGGGGCTGCGGCGGCGGGCACGCTGGTGAGCGCACCCACGGTGACCGTGGCGAGCCCAACGGCGAAAATCCGTCGCAGTTGCCGGCGACCGGACGGCCGCCCGGCGTTTGTCGTCATGCGGGAAGGTCCCTTCCGTTAACGGGGGAGCAACAAACTGGATCACAGCAAGCAATAGACACATCGACATGTCAAGGACCGGAACGGGCGCCGGGTGCGGCATTCGCACAGGCATCGGACATCTCGCCGCGGTTCCGGAACGCACCTTGCCCGAATGGCCCCGGGGAACGGATGTTCGGACGCCGGAACCGGTACCGGCGATCACCCGGTACCGGTACCGGGAGCGCTTTCCCGACGCCGCCGGAGGTGGTCACGCTCCGTGTCGGTCAGGGCCAGCGCCAAGGCGATGTCGAACTGTTCCGTTGCCGCGGCAGTCCGGCCGAGTCGCAGGAGCATCTCGGCCCGGGCGGCCGGCAGGTGATGGTTGCCGGGCAGGTCGACATCGAGCAGATCGAGCGCGGCGGCCGGGCCTTCGGCCTCGGCGACGGCGACGGCTCGGTTGAGGCGCACGACGGGTGAGCCGGTCAGATCCTCGAGGCGCGCATAGAGCGCGGCGATCGCCGGCCAGTCGGTGTCGGCGGCCTGCCGGGCGACGGCGTGGTGGGCGGCGATCCGAGCCTGCAGGCGGTACGGCCCGACGGGCGCCGGCGCGTCGAGCAGGGTGAGCGCCTCGACGATGTCGCGGTCGTCCCACCGGCCACGGTCCTGGTCCGGCAGTAGGACAATATGACCGTCGGACAATCGGGCGTGCCGGCGCGAGTGCTGCAGCAGCATGAGTGCCAGCAGCGCGGTCGTCTCGGGTGCGGGCGGCATCAGCCGGCAGATCCGGATCGCTTCGGCCGCCAGTTCGTGCCGGTGCGACCGGTACCCCTCGGTGAACAGCAGGTAGAGCACGGCGAGAACGCCCTCGGCCCGGACCGGCAGGTCGTCGGGCGACGGCACACCGAGCGGTATCCCGGCGGCACGGATCTTCTGCTTGGCCCGGGTGATCCGGGCGGCCATGGCCGGCTCGTTCACCAGGAAGAGGCGGGCGATCTCGGGAACCGTCAGCCCGGCCACGAAGCGCAGGGTCAGGGCGACGCGGGCCTCGAGGGCGAGCGCGGGATGGCAACAGGCGAAGAGCAGTTGCACGGAATCGTCCTCCGCCTCTCGCGTGGAGAGCGCTGCCTCCGGGGTGATCAGTCGTGGGAGGTAGCGAAGCAGGGTCTCGTCGCGGCGGCGGCGGTCGACGGCGCGGCGCCGGGCCACCGACAGCAGCCAGGCCGCCGGGCGTTGCGGGACGCCCTCGCCCGGCCATTGGCTGGTGGCGGCGGCGAAGGCGTCCTGCAACGCGTCCTCGGCCAGGTCGAAGCTGCGCAGCTCGGCGACCAGGGTGGCCAGCAGCGGTCCCCGGTGCTCGCGGAAGGCGGCCTCGACGGCGCTCATTCGTACGCGACCACCGGCCGCACCTCGACGATGTCACCCAACTCGGCGAGGGCGTGCCCGAACTCGAGCGCCTCGTCGAGGTCGCGCGCCTCGACCAGGTAGAAGCCGCCCAACTGCTCGGCTGTCTCGGCGTACGGACCATCGGTGAGCAGGCCGCCGGGGCGGATGGTCGTGGCCGTGCCGGAGAGCGCGAGCTCCTCGCCGCCCCGGTCGGCGCCCCGCTCCTTCAGCAGGGCGGCGAACCGGCCGTGCGCCTCGTACGCCTGGCGCCTCTGTTCCTCGTCGGCTTCGGCCCAGTTCTTCTCGGTCTGGTAGATCAGCAGCGCGTACTTCATCCGTACCTCCCGGACTCATCATGGATGTCATCCGGTCGTCGCACGACGTCCCGCGAAATCGACAATGCGGCGCGATCGGAGCCGGCGCCCGCAAGAATTTCCCAGGCGAGCCTTAAGCCGATCGCAAGTGGGCTCGGTCAGAGTCCCCGGTGTCGCCACATAGCAGACCGGAAGGGACCACCATGACCACCGCCGTCGAAACGTTCGAGGCGCTCCGTCGCCGGCTCACCGGGGCACTCGCCGTGCCCGGGGAGCCGCTCTACGCCGAGCTGGCGACCGGATTCAACGTCGCGATCGCCGCGACACCCGCGGCCGTCGTCGAAGCCCGCGACGCGCGGGATGTCGCCGAGGCCGTGCGCTTCGCCGCCGCGACCGGACGGGCGGTCGCCGTGCAGGCCACCGGGCACGGCCTGGCCGGCCCGCTCGACGGCGCGATCCTCCTGCACACCCGGCGTCTCGACGAGTGCGTCGTGCACCCCGACGGGTGGGCGCGGGTCGGCGCCGGGGTGCGCTGGCAGCAGGTGCTCGACGCGGCCGCCCCGCACGGTCTGGCCCCGCTGTGCGGCTCCGCCACCGGCGTGGGCGTCGTCGGCTACACCACCGGCGGCGGGCTCGGCCCGGTCGCTCGCACCTTCGGCTGGGCTTCCGACCGCGTACGCGCCATCGAGATCGTCACCGGCGACGGCGTGGCCCGCCGGGTGACAGCGGTCGACGAGCCCGAGCTGTTCTGGGGAGTGCGCGGCGGCAAGGGGGCGCTGGGTGTCGTCACGGCGCTCGAGTTCGACCTGGTGCCGTTGCCGTCGTTGTACGCCGGGGCGCTCTACTTCGCCGGCGCCGACGCCTCCGTGGTCATGCACCGATGGCGGGAGTGGTCGTCCGCCCTGCCGCCCGAGGCGACCACGTCGCTCGCGCTGCTGCAGCTGCCGCCGATGCCGGGCGTGCCCGAGCCCCTGGCCGGCACCTTCACGGTCGCAGTGCGATTCGCCTGGACCGGGACCCCGGAGTCCGGGGAAGCCGTGCTCGCTCCCCTGCGGGCGGCCGCGGCGCCTCTCATCGACGCCGTTCGGACCATCCCGTACGCGGCCATCGGCATGGTGCACGCCGACCCGCCCGGCCCGATGCCCGCGCTCGAGGAGACCGACCTGCTGTCGTCGCTGCCCGCCGAGGCCGTGGACGCCCTGCTGGCCGTGGCCGGCCCGGACGCCCGCTCGCCGCAGGTGATCGTCGAGCTGCGCCAGCTGGGCGGCGCGCTGGCCGCCGAGCCGGCGCACCCGAGCGCCCTCTGCCACCGCGACGCGGCGTTCGTCCTGACCATCATCGGCGTCCCCGCGCCGCCCGTCGCCGAGGCGATCGTCCCGCACGCCGCCGCACTGCGCTCGGCGCTCGCCCCGTGGGCCACGGGCGGGGCCCTGCCCAACCACGGCGCTGCGGCCGGCCAGGAGCGGATCGCCCGCTCGTACGACCCGGCGACCCTGGCCCGGCTGACGTCGCTGGCCGAGCGCTACGACCCGGCGAACGTCCTGCGCGCCGGCCAGGTCCCGCTCCGCTCCGCCGCCTGACCTGGCGCCGGCTCTCCTCTTCCGTGGCGCGTGACCTGGCGGGGTCGCGCGCCACGGATCGGTTCTGCCCCGTAGCGCGTGATTCGCAAGCCTGGCGCCCACGCCGGCGGCGCTCCTCACCGGGCTCACATGAGCCAGAGGTCCATCCCGGAGCTGCCCTGCGGCGGGTCGGCGAAGACGGGCGGCGGGCGGCGACGCCGCCGGATCATCCGGGGCAGAATCACCGCGGCCGGCCCCGATCGGCCGACCCCCAGGCGGGCCAGCTCGCGTGCGCCCGGTCCGGTGGGGATGTCGCGGGGCAGCGCGGCCACGGCGACCAGCCACGTCGGCAGGCCCAGCAGCCGCAGCACCCGCGACAGCCGCTCGGACTCGATGACACTGTCCGGGTCGAGCGGCTCCCGCAACACCTCGGTCAGCTCACCGCCCCGCTCGGGATGCCCCGCCACCGCGGCGATCGAGGCGACGTCCTCCAGACCGAGCGGATCGTCCAGGACGTCCTCCTCGGCCCCCGGTTCGCGCGCCGGGTCGCTGACGTAGCGCCCGGCCTCCTCGCCGTCCGCCCAGGCCACCAGGGCCAGCTGCCGATCGGCCAGCACCCGCGCCACCAGCACGGACGCGCCGAGCCCCCCGGCCAGCGCCTCCCCGACGCCGACGATCCCCCGCCGCCCGGAGGCGACAGCGCCGTCGCCGGGAACCGCCACCACCGGCAGCCACCCGTCCTGCACCGGCGCGATCCACCCGGTGAACCGCAGCCGCCGCAACAACCCGGTCACGCCGGCCGCGTCGGCCGATCGGACGAGCGCCACCGCGTACGACTCACCGGCCGGGCCGCCGACCTCGGGACCAGGACGGAACGGGTAGACCATCCCTGCATCGTCGCACCGCCCCGGCGACCGCGCTCGTCGTCCGGGCTCACCGCAGACCGGTGGCGACCTTCCCCTACCGGGGGCGGAACCTGGGGAGGAGTCCCCGCAGCCACTGAGGGCCACAGCAAGAACTGCGGTCGCGAGCATCGAAAACGATCAAAGCATGCACCGAAGCCTATTCAAACGATGGGAGCTGTAGGAAGAAGCATCGATGGATGGCCGCTTCCGGCCAGATCGTCGAGGCCGGTCCACTGTGGTCCTACGGTGGCTGCATCGCCGAAACAGAAACGGAGGAACACCGGATGATTCGCCACCGGAACGTACGCCGAGGGGTTCTGCTGACCCTTCTCGCCTCGCTCTGCTCCGTGCCCGTCGTGGTCACCGGAGCCACCGCGGCCAGCGCTGCGGCCTGCACCGGTCTGCTGTCGAACGCTACGCCCAGCGTCGGGATCGTGGGATACCAGCGCAAGTACGGCTATACCGCCACCATCATCGCGGGCGAGACCACCAACCAGAACGCGGCCGACCCCGTGGACCGATTCCGGATCTTTCCCGGAGGGGTTGCCACGGTCGTCTACTACGACCTGGTGACGGGCGCTTACCTCGCCACCCACCACAACGTCATCCCCGGCAACTACTGGAAGAACATCTGTCACTGGGCGATCGTGACGGTCTCCTGACCGTGACCCGAGGCGGGCGCCCGCCGTCCGCCGCGGTCATTCGTCCCCGGCGGATGGCTCCGGGCACTCATCCTCGACAGATGAGGTGCGGGCGGAACGCCGGAGGGACCATAGCCGCGGCGGCCGGGAACACCGGCCCGGGTAGCTGGAGGTCCACGATGCTCGGTTTCTCCGGCCAGGAGCCGGCGGCGAACGACCCGATCCTGGAGCCGACAGCCCAGCAGCCAACTGCCGATGAGCCGACAGCCGGCCCGGTCGGATGGGGAGACGCCGCGATCGGCGCGGGGGCCCGGCTGGTGCGGGGCGCGGTGGACGCGGGCACGGCGGTCCGCGTACGGGTGGACGGCAGCGCGGCCGGCTTGCGGCGCTGGGCCGGCGAGCTGGCGGAGCAGGGAGCAGCCGAGCGCGGCCGAGCAGCCGAGACCATGGCCGAACAGCGGAGCCGTGCGGCGGCCACCGTGTCGAGCCGGCGGAGCCGGATGGCGTCCGCAGTGGCAGCCGCGGTCGACACTGTGGCCACTTCGCCGCTGGTCGACCGGGTGGTGGATGCTCAGGTCTCCCGGATCCTGCGGCCACTCGTGCGCACCGTGCTCGACGATGTGCTGACGCTGCTCGAGCAGGAGGCGGAACGCATCCAGCCGCTCGTGCGCGGGCAGCGCGACTCGATGGTGGACGAGTTGGTCGGCCGGATCCGCACCGGAGCGGCCGCCGGTGACGACGCCGTCGACCGGATGACCTCGCGGATGAGGTGGGGCAGGACCCGCCCGGCGCGGATCGGTGAGGCGCCGGTCGCGCCGCCGCCGGTGAACGAGCCCACCGTCGCGCCCGTGCCCGCCAACGGCGAGATTCCGTCCGCGACGCCCGGGGTTCCATCCGCGCCGCCCGGCGACCGGCGGTGACCTATGCCGGCGCGATCAGCCGGCTGCTCGCCTATCTGGTCGACGCCCTGCTGCTCGTGGCCGCCGCCACCGGCGCCATCGCCACGGTGGCGCTGGTCGCCCAGGTCGGCGGCGCTCCCCTCGAAGGACTGGCCCGGCTGCTCGCCGCGACGTACGCCCTCGGCCTGCCCATGGTGTTCGCGGCCGGCTGCACCCTCTTCTGGGCGCTGGCCGGGCGCACCCCGGGCATGGCCCTGCTCGGGTTGCGGGTGGTCACCCTCGACGGTCGCCCGCTGCGCTGGCCGGCCGCGCTGCTTCGGGCCGTCGTGCTGGCCTATTTCCCGGTCGGCGCGGCCTGGCTGCTGGTGGACCGGCGGCGCCAGGCCCTGCACGACAAGCTCGCTCGCACCGCGGTGACGCGCCCGGCGGACGGCGGCTAACCCGCCACCCGTTCCAGCGTTTCGCGCAGGGCCCGCGCGGCCGGGGAGGCGGCGCCGGAGAGGCGCTGCGCGGTGAAGATGGTGCGGCGCGGAAGGTCGGGGAGGTCCAGCAGGCGGCAGGAGGTGTCGCGGCCGGCCCAGACCAGGTCGGGGATCAGGGCCACGGCGTTGCCGGACTCGACGAGGCGGATGTGAGCCTGCAGGTCGGCGGTCTCGTAGCGGACGTCCGGTTCGAAGCCGGTGGAGCGGCACAGTTGCTCGGCGAAGTGGCGGGACGCGGTGCCGCGCGGCTCCATCACCCACGGCATGTGGCGGGCCTCGTCGAGCGACGCCACCGGGTGCAGCGCCGCGCCGGGGGCGGGCAGGGCGAGGCGGATCGCGTCGGTGGTCAGCGGGCGGCGGTCGAGGCCGGGGTGGTGTGGCGCGGCGTGGGCCGGGTATTGCTCGGCGATAACCATGTCGAAGTCGCGGGCCCAGGTCTCGCGCAGTGCCTGTTCGGGCTCGCGTTGCACCATCTCGACCCGTACGTCGGGAAAGCGGGTGGCCATGGCCAGCAGAGTCGCCGGCATGAGGGCCAGCGCGGCCGATTGGAAGACGGCCACGCGCACCCGGCCGCTGACCGTCGCGGTCGAGGCCTGCAGCCGGGCCTCGGCCCGCTCCAGCGTGTCGAGCACCTCGCCCACCGAGCCGACCAGCACCTCGGCCTGCGGGGTCAGCTGGACACCTCGGCCGGACTTGCGCAGCAGCGGCATGCCGGCCTCCTTCTCGAGCTGGCTGAGCTGCTGCGACACCGCCGACGGCGAGAAGTTGAGCGCCTCGGCGACGGCCGCGATCGTGCCCCGGACGGCCAGTTCGCGCAGCAGCACCAGGCGGCGGATCTCCAGCACGTCGACCTCCGCGGGAAGATTAAGCAAAACTGAAGAGTACTCGTCGAAAACCGTCGCTTTTCCTGAACGGAACCCGGAAGGACACTTTCGGCATGTCTGATGTCGCCCAGTCGCCGGCCGAGAAGGTCGAGCACGCCGAACTCGCTGATGAGGCCATCGCCCTGGTCCGGCGCTGGCTGCACGAGGCTTCCACCATCAAGCCCACCGCCTCGGCGGCGCAGCTGGCCGGCCTGCTGCGCGACCCGAAGGGCCTCGCGTTCGCGGTCGGCTTCGTCGACGGCGTCGTGCGCCCCGAGGACGTCCGGGTCAGCGCCCGCGCCCTGCACGCGCTCGCGCCCGATGTTCCCCGCTTCCTGCCCGCTCCCCTGCGCGGCGCGGTGCGGCTCGGCGGCGCGCTCGCCCCGGTCCTGCCCGGCGTGGTCGTGCCGATCGCCCGCCGCGTACTGCGCCGCATGGTCGGCCACCTCGTCGTCGACGCCACCGACGCCAAGCTGGGCCGGGCCATCGCGAAGATCAAGCGCCGGGACGTACGCCTGAACGTCAACCTGCTCGGCGAGGCGGTGCTCGGCCGCGGCGAGGCGACCCGCCGGCTGCGCGAGACCGAACGGCTGCTCGGCCGCGACGACGTCGACTACGTGTCGATCAAGGTGTCGTCGACCGTCGCCCCGCACAACCCGTGGGCGTTCGACGAGGCCGTCACCGAGATCGTCGAGCAGCTCACGCCGCTGTTCACGCTGGCCGCCACCGCCCGTACGCGCAAGTTCGTCAACCTCGACATGGAGGAGTACAAGGACCTCGACCTCACGATCGCGGTCTTCACCCGCCTCCTCGACAAGCCCGAGCTGCGCGACCTCGAGGCCGGCATCGTGCTGCAGGCCTACCTGCCGGACGCGCTCGCCGCGATGATCCGCCTGCAGGATTGGTCGGCCGGGCGCCGGGCCGACGGGGGCGCCGGCATCAAGGTGCGCCTGGTCAAGGGGGCCAACCTGCCGATGGAGCAGGTCGAGGCGACCGTGCACGGCTGGCCGCTGGCCACCTGGGGCAGCAAGCAGGAGACCGACACCAACTACAAGCGGGTGCTCGGCTACGCGCTGCACCCCGACCGCATCGGCAACGTGCGGCTGGGCGTGGCCGGTCACAACCTCTTCGACATCGCGTACGCGTGGCTGCTGGCCGGTCGCCGCGGGGTGCGCGCGGGCATCGAGTTCGAGATGCTGCTCGGCATGGCCGAGGGCCAGGCCGAGGTGGTCCGGCGTGAGGTCGGCGGGCTGCTGCTCTACACCCCGGTCGTACGGCCGGAGCAGTTCGACGTCGCCATCGCCTACCTCATCCGCCGCCTCGAAGAGGGCGCGAGCAGCGACAACTTCATGTCGGCGGTGTTCGAGCTGGACAGCGACTCCGAGCTGTTCGCCCGCGAGCGCGACCGTTTCCTGGCTTCCCTCGAGCAGGTGGACGACGAGGTGCCCGCCCCGCGTCGCGTCGCCGTCCGGCCCGCCATCGAGACCGGGCACTTCGCGAACACCCCCGACACCGATCCGGCCATCGCGGACAACCGCGCCTGGGTCCGCGCGACCCTGACGAAGGCGCCCACGTCGACGCTGGGCGTGGACACCATCAACGCCGCCCGGGTCACCGACGAGCGCCGCCTCGACGACCGCCTCGGAGCGGCGGCTGCCGCCGCCACGGCGTGGGGCGCGCTGACCGGCGCCGAGCGCGGCGCCGTCCTGCACCGGATCGGCGAGGCCCTCGAAGCCCACCGGGCCGACCTGCTCGAGGTCATGGCGTCCGAGGCCGGCAAGACGGCCGATCAGGCCGACCCCGAGATCTCCGAGGCCGTCGACTTCGCGCACTACTACGGCGAGCTGGCCGCCGGTCTCGACACCGTCGACGGCGCGGTCGCCGTGCCCGAGAAGCTCACCCTGGTCACGCCGCCGTGGAACTTCCCGGTGGCGATCCCGGCCGGCTCCGTGCTGGCCGCCCTGGCCGCCGGTTCCGCGGTCGCCCTCAAGCCGGCCGGTCCGGCCGAGCGCTGCGGCGCCGTGCTGGCGAGCATCATCAAGCCGGTGCTGCCCGACGCCGACCTGCTCACCCTGATCCAGGTCGAGGAGCGGGCGCTCGGCAAGCAGCTGATCAGCCACGCGCTGGTCGACCGGGTCATTCTGACCGGCGCCTACGAGACGGCCGAGCTGTTCCGCTCGTTCCGGGCCGACCTGCCGCTGCTGGCCGAGACCAGCGGCAAGAACGCCATCATCGTGACCCCCAGCGCCGACCTCGACCTGGCCGTCAAGGACGTCGTCACCTCCGCCTTCGGGCACGCCGGCCAGAAGTGCTCGGCCGCGTCGCTGGTCGTCCTGGTCGGCTCGGTGGCCCGGTCCGAGCGCTTCCGCCACCAGCTGCTCGACGCCGCCTGCTCGCTGACCGTGGGCTGGCCGTCGGACCCGCGCAGCCAGGTCGGTCCGGTGATCGAGCCGGCCGCGGGCAAGCTGCTGGACGGCCTGACCGAGCTCGGCCCGGGCGAGTCGTGGCTGCTCGAGCCGAAGTCGCTGGACGACACCGGCCGGCTGTGGAGCCCGGGCATCCGCGACGGCGTGACCCGCGGGTCGGACTACCACCGCACCGAGTACTTCGGCCCGATCCTCGGCGTCATGACCGCCGAGACCCTCGACGAGGCGATCGACCTGGTCAACGACGTCGACTTCGGCCTCACCTCGGGTCTGCACTCGCTCGACCCGGACGAGCTGGCGCTCTGGCTCGACCGGGTGCAGGCGGGCAACCTGTACGTGAACCGCGGCATCACCGGCGCGATCGTGCGCCGCCAGCCGTTCGGTGGCTGGAAGCGCTCGGCGGTCGGTCCCGGCACCAAGGCGGGCGGCCCGAACTACCTGGTCGGCCTCACCGGCTGGCAGTCGGCCTCGTCGTCCTCTTCTGCCAAGATCGATAACGTTGCGGTGCGGACGCTGCTCACAGCGGCCGGCAACGACCCGATGCTCGAGCGCGCGGCCCACAGCGACGCCGCGGCGTGGGCGTCCTCTTTCGGTACGACGGCGGACGTGTCCGGGCTCTGGGCCGAGCGCAACGTGCTGCGCTACCTGCCGGTGCCGGTCGAGGTGCGGCTGGCTCCCGGCGGTTCGGTCGCCGAGCTGCTGCGGGTCGTCGCCGCGGGTCTGCGCGCGGGCGCGCCGTTCCGGGTCTCGACCGCCTCCTCCTTGCCGGTTGACCTGCCGGTCGACGTACGGATCGAGGATGACGCGACGTTCGCGGCCGGTCTGCGGGGCGTCAACCGCGTACGGCTGGTCGGCGGTTCGCCCGAAGCATTGGCCCGGGCCACCGGCGGGCGCCCCGACCTGGCAGTCTGGTCGCACCCCGTGACCGAGGCGGGCCGCGTCGAGATGCTGCCGTTCCTGCGCGAGCAGGCGGTCAGCATCACGGCCCACCGCTTCGGCAACCCCGACAAGCTGGCCCAGTCAGTCCTGTAAGCACCTCATTCGGCCGACGGCCGCGTGGCATACCACCGCGCGGCCGCCTCCAGCTGTTCGGCAAATCACGACCGGCAACCCTGTGGACAACCCGGATTGCCCACTTTGCGCCGTGTACTTTCCGGCCAGCCCCCTGGGTGGGCGGGGTGGGGCTCAGTAGGGGTCGGCGGCGGCCAGGTCGAGGGCGTCGTCGATGACCTCGGCCTCGACCTCCGTGCCCGAGATGCTCTTGGCGATCCGGCCCGCGCTGGGGACGTCACCCTTCACCGGCCACGTGGCCGTGTCCCACAGGCGCGAGCGCGTGAAGGCCCGCGCACAGTGCAGGAACAACTCCTCGACGACGACCTCGACGGCCAGCTGAGGGACCACGTTCCTCATCGCCAGGCGGTCCAGGTACGGCGCTTCCGCCACGATCCGGGCGCGGCCGTTGACCCGTACGGTGTCGCCCGAGCCCGGCACCATGAAGACCATCCCCACCCGGGGCCGCTGCAGCAGGTTCGTCAGGCTGTCCAGGCGCCCGTTGCCCTTGCGGTCGGCGAACGCCAGCGTCCGGTCGTCGAGCACCAGCACACTGCCGGCCGGGTCGCCCCGCGGCGAGACGTCGCAGGTGCCGTCCGCGGCCGAGGTGGCCAGCAGGAAGAACGGGCTCATCTCGATGAACCGGCGCGACTCGGGGTCGATGTGGTCGATGCCCTTCTCCGCGATGAACCGCGGCGGCGGGGCCACGTATTCGCGAAGCTCCGCCTCGGACCCGATCACCCTCATCATCAGGCGAGGCTAACCTTGCACGACGTTGCGGAGCGAGCGCCCCTCCTGGAATGCGACCAAGTTCTCGCTGACCAACGCGTCGGCCCCGACGGGCCGGCCCCCCGCGACGTGCGGCGTGATGATGACATTGGGTTCGTTCCACAGGCCGGACGACTCGGGCAGCGGCTCGGTCTCGAACACGTCGAGCGCGGCCCCGCCGATGCGCCCCTCCTCGAGCGCGTCGAGCAGCGCGTCCTCGTCGAGCGTGACGCCCCGGCCCACGTTGACCACCCAGGCGTGCTCGGGCAGCAGGTCGAACACGTCCGCGCCGAGGGCGTGGGTGGTCGACTCCGAAGCGGGCAGGATGCCGATCAGCACGTCCGTGGCGGGCAGCAGCCGCGGGAGGCCGGCCTCGGTGACCACGTCGAAGCCCGCGCGCGTGCCGGCCGTGCGGGCCACGCCCGTCACCTTGGCGCCCAACGCCTTCAGGAGCGGCGCCAGGACGGCCGCGATGCTGCCGAACCCCCAGATCACCACGGTGGCGTCGCGCAGCGTGTAGAAGCCCTGAGTGGCCTGGGCGGCCTGCAGCTCGCGCATCTCGTCGGCCCAGTGGCGGGCGGCCTGGGCCCGCAGGAGCACATGCAGATGGCGTACGGCGGCCAGCGTCAGCGCCAGGGTGTGCTCGGCCACCGTCCCGTCGTGCAGGCCGCGTCCCGAGGTGACCACGACGTCGGGCCCGAAGCCGGCCGCGAGCACGGCGTCGGGCCCGGCGGCCAGGGTCTGCACCCAGCGCAGCTGCTTGAGCCGCCCGGCCGCGTCCCGCAGCTGATCGCCGGGGTTGTTCCAGACGACGAGCATCTCGGCGTCGGCGTGCTCCTCGGGAATCGGCCGGGCATGCGCATAACGGACGGCGGTGACCCCTTCCGGCAGCTGCGGGTCGAGGTGCGCGCTGTCCGGCAACAGAATCTTCATGGTGCCCAGACTAGATTCGGGACGGTGACGATCGTCCAGTTCGAGCACCGGCCCGGGATCCTCGACCTCGGCTGGGGGCACCCGCGCCCGGCTCTGCTGCCCCTCGCCGAGTGGTCACAGGCCGGGGCACAAAGCATTGCGGCGCACGGCTGGCAAGCCCTCACCTACGGCCACGCGCCCGGCCCGGCGCCGCTGATCGACTGGCTCTGCGCCCACGTCGGCGACGCCGCCGCCGACCAGACGTTCGTGACGGCCGGCGCCTCGCACGGGCTCGCCCTGCTCACCCAGCTGCTGGCCGAGCCGGGCGACACCGTGCTGGTCGACTCCCCCACGTACCACCTGGCGTTCAAGATCTTCACCGACCACGGCGTGCGGCTCGTGCCGGCGCCCGCGGACGAGCACGGCTTGCTGCCCGCCGAGACGGCCGCGCTGGCCCGGTCGCTCGACGCCGCCTTCCTCTACCTGGTGCCCACGTTCGGCAATCCGACCGGGCGCAGTCTGCCGCCCGGACGCCGGCGCGAACTGGTCTGCCAGGGCCTGACGATCATCGAGGACGACACGTATCGCGAGCTGTACTACGGCGACGCCGCTCCGCCCGCGCTGTGGCAGCTGGCCGAACAGGACGGCGTCATCCGCCTCGGGTCGTTCGCCAAGACCGTGGCGCCCGGGCTGCGGCTGGGCTGGATCAACGCGTCCCCCTTCCTGGTCGACCGCCTGACCCGGCTGGGTTACGTGCACAGCGGCGGCGGTGTCAACCACTCGGTGGCGATGACGATGGCCGCGTACGGCTCGTCCGGGGCGTACGCGAAGCACGTGGCCGCCCTGCGCGGGCGGTACCGGGACCAACGGGACGCGCTGACCGGCGCCCTCGGAACGCCCCCACCGGACGGCGGCTGGTTCGTCTGGCTGCCGCTGCCGCCCCACCTCGACGCGGCGACCCTGCTGCCGGTCGCGGAACGTCACGGCGTCTCGTTCGTGCCCGGCACCGCCTTCTACGCCGGCGGCCGGGGTGGTTCCGACCGCGTCCGGCTGAGCTTTTCCCACCTGTCCCCGGCCGACCTCGCCCAGGCCGCGGCACGGCTGGGTGCCGCCATCGCAGCAACCGGCCGGTAAACATTTATTTTCATCAATAGTTGTTCGGTAGGACAGAACAGGGATCTCCCGCCCGGCCCGATCGCCATCGACACTGATCGACATCTGTTCGAGAAGGTCGAGAGGAGCCGGTCATGCGTCGTCTTGTCCGCCGAATGTCCCTGCTTGCTGCCCTGACGGCAGTGATCGGAACGACTGCCGCCGCACCCGCCGCGGCCGCCCCGCCGAACATCCCGTCCGCCACCACAGCGCGGTCGCAGCTCGCCGCGCTGACTGTGGCCACGCAGGGCTCCATGAGCGGATACTCCCGCGACCACTTCAACCACTGGATCACCATCAGCGGCAGCTGCAACACCCGCGAGACCGTGCTCGAGCGCGACGGCAGCAACGTCGTCACCAGCTCGGCCTGCGCGGCGACGTCGGGCAGCTGGTACTCCCCCTACGACGGCGCGACCTGGAGCGCCGCGTCCGACGTCGACATCGACCACGTCGTGCCGCTGGCGGAAGCGTGGCGTTCCGGAGCGAACTCGTGGACCGCGGCCGAGCGGCAGCGCTTCGCCAACGATCTGAGCCGGCCTCAGCTGATCGCTGTCACCGACAACGTCAACCAGTCGAAGGGTGACCAGGACCCGTCGACCTGGCAGCCGTCGCGTACGGCCTACCGCTGCACCTACGCCCGCATGTGGATCGGTGTGAAGCACTACTGGGACCTCACGCTCCAGCAGGCCGAGAAGACCGCTCTCGAGACAACCCTCGCCACGTACTGCTGAGGCGTTCGCCGGACGTGGAACCGAGCCACCTCGTGCAGGTCGCTGTCGTCGCCCTCGCAATGCTTGGTGGTGGCGCCGCTGAGTCAGGCGTGGTCGCCGGCGGCCGCCGCGCGGAACGGCCGCCGGGGATCCACGCCATGCCGGTGGCCGGCGGGCTCAGGGCCTCGGCCATGGATCGAGCATCGGCGTGGGGCGGTCCGCCGGTCGTCATCCGCGTCGGATGGCTCCTCGGTCAGAGCAGACCCAGTTCGCGGGCCCGGCGGACCGCCTCGTTGCGGCGGGTCGCCGCCAGCTTGCGCAACAATCCGCGCACGTGCGTCTTGACGGTGTTGATCGAGACGTACATCGTGCGGGCGGTCTCCTCGGTGGAGAGCAGTTGGGCCAGGTGGGCGAGCACCTCGGTCTCCCTCGTGGTGAGGGACTCCACGACCACCGGTGCGGCGAGCGGACGCGCGGCCCGAGCCGCCGGGAGTGTCACCCCGAGCCAGGCATGGCGGACGCTGAGGTCACGTTCTTCGCGCAGGAAACGCCGCACCGCCATCGGGGCCTCGAGCAGAGGGCGCCGCAGACGCTCCCTCTCGGCCAGGTTCAGCGCCTTCACCAGCACCCGCCGGGCGCGGTCGCGGTGCCCGTCGGCCAGCTCGGCGCCGGCCCGGATCAGCCAGCTGTCGACCCGGACGTCCATCGGGAGGCTCGGGCGGTCGCCCAGGACAGCCACCACCGACCGGGCGCGGCCGGTGTCGCCGTCCGCCAGCGCGGCCGCGGCCTCGGCGATCGCGTGCTGAGCGGTCGTGCCGCCGCCAGCGCGGCCGCGGCCTCGGCGATCGCGTGCTGAGCGGTCGTGCCGCCGCCCGCCGGCCGGCTGCCGGGCGCCAGCAGTGCCGTACGGGTCAGGTCGACGACCTCGGCCAGCCACGCCGGAAGTCCTTCGTGCGGCTGTCCCAGAATCCCGGCCGCGCGGGCGACCTCGCCCCGCGCGCGATGGATCCGGGCCCGCACGAGGGCCAGCAGACCGGACAGCAGCGCGTCCGGGCACGCGCTCAGCCGCATTTCGGCGTGCTCGCTGTGCAGGCCGGCGGCGGACAGGTCGTACTCGTCGGTGCGGACCCAGGCCAGAGCGACCTCCGGGGCGGCCGACGGGGGTTCGCCGTGGCCGTCGGTGAGGCTCAGCGCCAGACGCGCGTGCTCGGCGGCCCGCCGCAGCCGGCCCGCCAGCGCCTCGGCCAGCGCCAGACGACCGAGCAGGTCGCGGGCCGCACCGGCCGGGAAAGCCTCCGGGTCGTCCACGACAACCTGCAGAACCTGACGTGTGCCGGCCAGATCATGCTGGCGCAACAGGCTCTCGGCCCGGGCGAGACGAATCCGCGCGGACGTCACTGGCGCTGCTCGTCACCCCGCGGGGATGACCGTCTCCGGGGGCGGTACGGCCTGCCGGTCCCGGGCCACCCGTCTCGGGCTGCCTGGCCGGTCCGGGCCAGGGGCCCGATTCGGCGCCGATTTCGGGGACCACCCTTCCGGAACGGCGTCAGGCGGTGACGCGGCGAAGGCGGAAGCCCAGCGCGATCTCGAACAGGCCGACCACGATGCCGCTGATGCCGGTGAGCACGATCATCACCCCGAGCGACAGGCTCGGCGTGAAGACGAAGACGAGCCCGGCGATGACGGACAGGCCACCGACGACCAACAGCAGCGCGCGGGCGCCGCCGGTCTCCTGCAGGCCCATCACGAAGGTGGCGATGCCGCCGAGCAGCCAGGTCAGCGCCACGATGGCGGCCAGCACACCGAGCGCGGTGACGATGTTGCGCAGGCAGATCACGCCGGCCACCACCAGGATCATGCCGACCAGGCCCGACAGCACGCTGCGGGCCAGGCCCCGGCCGACCGGCAGGAAGGCGCCGACGATGCGGAACAGGCCGGCGAGCAGCAACCAGATGCCGACCAGCGCGGCCATCACCCGCAGCGACAGGCCGGGCCAGGCAAGCACCACGATCCCGAAGATCACGCTGAACACGCCCAGCAGCAACGAGGTCCACCAGGGGAAGGGCGATGCGGACGGCTCTTCCCCGGCGATGGTCTGCGACGTCAAGGTCATGGCGAGCCTCCCGGAGTGCGTACGCCTCGGATCGCTCCCGAGCGTCGTCCGGCCGGCCCGGGAAAGCCTCATCCCGGTTGGGTGATGTCGCGCCGGTCGGCGAGGTACGGCGGCGCCATGAGCGGCCGGGTGCGTGCCGCGGCGGCCCGGGCGACGAAGCGCTGGCCGGCCGGGCGGTTCTGAGCAGCCTGCAGGCCGCACCTTCGGGGCCGCGAATGATAGGTTCCCGGTACGCCTACGAGCCCGGAAGGAGGTCGCACCGTGTCCCACGTTTCGCGCCCCTTCCGCGGCCCGGCGTCTCCGCGGATCTGATCCGGGGCGCCCGCACCACGCGCCCTGGGGGTTCCACCATGAGTTCCGTCGTCTACCGCCCGCTCGTCGACGGCGAGGAGTCGCTGTTCGACTCCCTGCCCGATCTCCTGCCGCTGCGCCAGATCTCGTACGCCGAAGGTCTGGCCGGCGGAGGCTTCCACCCGTCTCGAACCTGGGTCGCCCTGCGCGACGGCCGGGTTGTGGGCCGCGCCGCCTGGGTGCTGCCGCCCGGCGCTGCGGGCGGGCCCTGGCTCGAGCGGTTCGACCTGATCGACACGCCGCGGGTGGGCGCCTCGCTGCTGTCGGCAGCCCACGAGGCCCTCGGCGGCCCGCGTCCCTACTACCCGGCGTTGCCCGCCGGCTGGCACACGTCGCCGTCGGTCGTCTCGGCGATTGCCCCGGCCCTCGTGGCGGCCGAATCAGCCGGCCTCGTTCCCCACGGCGAACGGCTCCGCCTGCGCTGGACCCCCGGCGTTGCGGACGACCGGCCGGCGGCTGATCCGTCCGTGCGGCCGGCTTCGGGTCCGGCCGAGATCGACGAGCTCGTGGACCGGATCGTCACCCCCGACGTGCTGACCGGCAGCGAGACGGCCCGTGCCGTGGCGGCACTCGACCTCGCCCGGCAGCCGCGCCCCTGGCTCACCGGGGAAGCCACCGCCTGGCATGTCGCCCACGGCGGTGACGAGCCCCTCGGCCTGCTGGGCACGGCCGGACAGGCGTGCTGGCCCATGCTCGGCTATCTGGGTGTCCTTCCCGGCCCGCGTTCGACGACGGCACGGGCCGCGCTGATCGGCGCCGCGCTGACGGTGCTCGTGGGCGACGGCGCCGAGGAGGTGGTGGCCGACGCCGACGCCGACCGGTCGGATGTGCTGGCCGACCTGAAACGGGCCGGTTTCCGGCCGGTCCGGGCCCGGCTGACCTTCGAGCCCGCGGGAGCGTAGGGTCGCGGCTCGTGAAGCCTGCAATCACGGCCTGGGTCGAAGAAACCGCGCTGCCCGGTCAGCGGATCGCCGAGACCCGGCCGCTGACCGGCGGATACAGCAACGACAACACCGTCCTCACCATGACCGGCGGCGGTCAGTACGTCCTGCGGCGCTACCTCCGGGGCAACAAGTGCGCCCTGGAGGCGGCGCTGGCACACCGCCTGACCGGGGTCGTGCCGGTCGCCGAGGTGGTCGCGGCCGACCCTGCTGGTGACGCCGCGGGCGAGCCCGTCCTGCTGTCCGTTTTCGTGCCCGGCACCCCCGTCAACGAGCTGGACGAGGACGCGTTCGCCGCCGTCGCTCACGACGTCGGCGCCACGCTGGCCCGCATCGGCGCCGTCGAGTTCGCGGCCCCCGGCTTCTTCACCGGGGGCCGCCTCGAGCCCGACGGCGCCGAGCCCGCCGAGGGCCTCGACCGGTGGGTCGACCGCTGCCTGACCGAGGGCAACGCGGCCGGCCACCTGACCACCGCGGAGCAGGACGCCCTGCGTCGGTGGGCCCGCGCGGCGGCTCCGCAGCTGGCCGAGCTCAAGGGCTCCCGCCGGCTGGTCCACTCCGACTACAACCCCAAGAACCTGCTCGCCACCCGCGCGGGCGACGGCCGCTGGCGGGTGGCCGCCGTTCTGGACTGGGAATTCGCGTTCAGCAGCAGTCCGCTCGTCGACATCGGGAACATGCTGCGCTTCCCCCGTTCCGAGTCCTTCACCGCCGGGTTCCTGGCCGGCTTCCGAGACGGCGGCGGCGCCCTGCCGCCCAACTGGCGGCGCCTCAGCCAGGCGCTGGACCTGTTCGCGCTGGCCGACTTCCTCACCCGCCCGGTCGAGCACCGCTACTTCGCCAAGGCCGTCGACCGCATCCGGGTGCTGCTGGCTGATTAGGATGACCGCATGCTGCGGGTGTTCTCGGTGGCGTACTGGGCGTTCATCGGGATCACCTGCGTGGTGTTCTTCGCCGGTGCGGTCGTCGTCTGGCTGGTGACGCTGCCCTTCGACCGGCGGCGACTGGTGCTGCACCTGTACTCATCGGCGTGGGCGTCGTTCTACGTCTACGTCAACCCGTTGTGGCGCCTGCGAGTCATCGGCCGCGCCCGGCTGCCCTGGCACGGCGCCGCGGTGCTGGTGGCCAACCACGCCTCACTCATCGACATCCTGGTGTTGTTCGCCCTGTTCCGCCCGTACAAGTGGGTGTCCAAGCAAGAGATCTTCAAGGTCCCCCTGATCGGCTGGAACATGCGCCTCAACGACTACGTCCCCCTGGTCCGCGGCAGCAGCGCCTCGGTGCGCACGATGATGGACCACTGCGACCGCCTGCTGACCGCCGGTTCCCCCGTCCTGCTGTTCCCCGAGGGCCGCCGCACTCCCGACGGTTCGCTGCAGCCGTTCAAGAACGGGGCCTTCGACCTTTCCGTACGACACCAGGTGCCCGTCTACCCCATAGCAGTGCACGGCACGCGAGCAGCCCTCCCCCGCAACGGCGTCATCCTGCGCGAACACGTGTCCGCCCGCGTCGAGGTCCTGCCGGCCCTGGATCCCGCAGACTTCCCCGACAGCGAGTCGCTCCGGGAAGCAGCTCGCCAGGCCATCGCCAACGCCCTGCAACAGGATTGACACCCGCCAATCACCATCGGCGCTACGACCATCCATGGGCGCGGATCAATGGGCGGGCTGACCGTCGTGCTGATCCTGGGCTGAGACCTGATCGTGAAGGCCGCGCGCAACAAGTAGATGGTCGGTTGCGCGGGCTTACCATCGGAGGATCCCTGACCGGAAGGAGATCCGGTGATGCTGAGCCGCGTCAATCGAGAGACTGTCGACCTGTCGTCCTATCCCGACCTGGTGGTGGTCTATCTGGGTATGCGCGTCAACCGGCTGTACGGCCTGCGCACCCTGATGACCCGCGGCCCGCGGATCGACCGGTCGGACCAACCGGAGGGGCTGCTCGCGCACGAGTCGCTCCTCTGGTCGTTGTTCCCCATGCACCTCGGCATCCGCCAGTACTGGCGAGACCTACCCACGCTGCTGGCCTGGGCCCGCTCCGAGCCGCACCGCCTGTGGTGGCGCGACTTCCTGCGCGACAGCGGCGGCACCGGCTTCTGGCACGAGACCTACCTGCTGCGCGGCGGCATGGAGGCCGTCTACGACGACATCCCGCAGCGCCGCGGCTTCGCCTCTTTCGCCCCGGTGCACCCGGCCCGTGGCGCGATGTTCGGCTCGGCCACGCGGGTCGGCCGCCCGGAGGACGATATCGCCCCGGTCGTCACCGAGGACGACCTCTACACCCCCGGAACCGGACAGTAGGTTCTGTCTCTTAGATCAAAGGCCCCCTTCAAACGCGTCAAGTCGAGTCAGCATGAGCGCGCCGCCCTCGTCGCCGCTTTGACGGTCATCTCTACGATGGCGGCCCGTGAGGATCGCGCATTTCTGCGACAGCCACGCCGGCCGCCCGGACGGCGTCTCCCGCTCGGCCGCGTTGACCGTGGCGCTGCTGCGCGAGGCCGGGCATACCGTCGATTTCTATCAGCCCGGCCCGTTCTGGTCGTTCCGCCCGGCGCCGGGCCTCGTCCGCTCGCTGCCCGTGCCCGGCCGGCAGGTACGCCTCGCGTCACCGTGGCCGCGCTGCCGTCCGGCCGATCTGGTCCACGCGCACACAACCGGCCCGCTGGGAATGGCCGGCTTCCGCCTGGCGGCCCGCTGGCGGGTGCCGCTGATCGTCACCTGGCACACCGACCTGCTGGCCTACGCCGACATCTATCCGGAGGTCCCGATCGGCGCCGCCTGGTGCGCGGCCCAGCTGCGCTTGCGTTGGTCGCTCCGGGAGCACCTGGAGCTGGCCCAGCCCGGCGCCGAACGTCAGCGCCGGCTGGCCGCTCTCGGCCAAGGCATGTTCGCCCGCGCCGCCGCGGCAATTGCCCCTTCCGCCAAGACAGCCGCCGGCTTTGCGGTCTTCGGCCCCGGCCCGGAGATCTGCGTACTCCCGACCCCGGTCGACTCCCCGCGCACGTCCGTTGTTCACACCCCCGCGCCGCTCGAACCGCGCGTCCCGACGAGCGAGCCGGATCGCACAGTTGGCGTGTCGGACGCGCTCCCCGACGCCATGCGCATTCCACACAGCAGAGCGCACGATGCCGCCACCAGAGCAGAGCGCCCGGGCACCGCGAACGGCATCGCGCAGAGCCGATCGCACGACGGCGACAACCGACCGCAGCGCCCAAGCACCGCGGGTCCCATCGTGCCGAGCGGACCGCACGACGCCGACAACAGACGAGGTCGACCAATGACCGCGGCCCACAACGCGCAGAACGAATCGCACGATGCCGGCGACCGATCGGAGCGGCCGACCTACGCGGACGGCATCGCACAGACCGGGTCGGACGGTGCGGTCCGTGGATCGGGGCGACCGAGTCGTGCGGGCGGCGTCATCTTGTCGGTGGGCCGGGTGACGGCCGAGAAGAATCCGGAGCTGCTGCTTCGAGCATTTGCCCTGCTGCTCACCGAGAAACCTGAGGCACGCCTCGTTCTGCTCGGGGTACGCCTCGGCCGGGCACGCCTGCTGCGGTGCTTGGGGGCGCTCGGGCTGTCCAGGAGCGTCGACGTCGTTCCGCCCGTGCCGCATGCGGACGTGGCCGCCTTCTTCAGCGCGGCCGACGTGCTGGCTTTCTGCTCCACGAGCGACACGCAGAGCCTCGTGCTGGCCGAGGCCGAGGCGCACGGCCTGCCTGCCGTCGTGGCCGATCCGGGGCTCGCCGACCGGCCGGGCGGCGGACCGCCCCGGTTCACCTGCGAGGCCGGCCCACATGAACTGGCCGCCGCGCTGCGCCGGATGCTCGATGACAGCAGCTTGCGTACGAGAGTTGTCCACAACGGGTTGCAGGCAACCGCCGCCTATCCTCGATCGGTCTATCTCGAGCGCCTGGTCGACCTGTACCGCCGGCACCTGAGTTGAGTACGCCTGTCACGATCTCCGGCCGACCCGCTCGACTTCGTCACCGACTTCGGCGAGCTGAGCGGCAATCGCGGCATGCCGCAAGGGATTCTGGGGATTGGGCGGCGAGACGTCCTGGCCGGTCGTCGAATGGCTCCAGGAACAGGCGTACGACGGAACCCGCCCGGGCATCGGAAGGATCGTGCGTCCGGACAAGAAGTCCGAGACGACGCGCGCCCTGCGCGAGTGAGCTGCGAGGTCTCCGGGGGCGACACCGACCACACCGGACTCCCTCCGAACGACCACGCAGAAACGATCCACCGGAAAATGAGCGGCACGTACACAAACGGCCAGGAAGTGACCTGAACGGCTGCTTCGCTGGTGGGTATGAACATTCTGCACGCGCCGGCCGAGGGCGCCGTCCTGAACCCGTTCGTCATGGTGGAGAACGCCGCCGGTCTGATCACCTTCGTGTCCGAGGTCTTCGAGGCGACCGAGACCGAAGCGGCGCACACGGAGATGCCGGACGGGACGCTGATCCACTCCGAGGTCCGGCTGGGGACCGTCGACCTGATGATCGTCGACCGGCAGAGGGGCTGGCCGCTGCGGCCCGGGCTGCTGCAGGTGTGGGTCGAGGACGTCGGCGCCCTGCTCGAGCGCGCCACCGGTCACGGCGCCACCGTGGTCACCCCGGCGACGCCGTTCTACGGCGAGACGACGCTCGGCCGCATGCTCGATCCCTGGCAGAACCTCTGGTGGTTGTACGCGCCGGCGCCGGGCCAGCCGGATCCGGCGCCGCACTGGGACGACGACGGCTCGGACACCATCTTCACGACGTTGGACGCGACGCTGCGATCGCTGCGCTGAGCCGGCGGACGGCCTCGTCCATCAGGTCGGGCGGGGCCGCTGCGTACGTCAGCCGCAGGTAGGACGCGGGCGCCTCGGCCGCGAACCAGGGGCGTCCCGGAAAGACGATCACACCCTCGGTCGCGGCCGCGGCGGCCACCCGGACGTCGTCGAGGCCCTCGTCCAGGCGGGCCCAGAGGTGCAGTCCGCCCTGGGGTCTCGGCGCGGCGGTCGCCGGCAGGTGCTGGCGCAGCGCCGACAGCAACGCGTCGCGCCGTGCCCGCAACGCCGTGCGCAGCTGTCGGCGATGCCGGTCCCAGGCCGGCGAGGTGACGAACTCGAGCGCGGCCTGCTGCAACGGCCCGGCCACGAACAACTCGTCGACCAGCCGCACCGCCCGCAAGCGCGCACCGGCCGGCCCCCGCGCGCCGACGGCAGCGATCCGCAGCCCGGGAGCGGCCGGCTTGGTCAGTGATCGCAGATAGATCACATGCCCGTCTGCCTCCTCCCGGGCCAATGGCGGTGGCGGATCCCCGTCGATCGTCAGGTCGCGGGCATAGTCGTCCTCGATCAGGAAGGCCCCGGCTTCCCGTACGGCCGACAGCACCACACCCCTGCGGTCCGCCGCCAAGCTCGCGCCGGTCGGGTTCGTGTGCAGCGGCTGGCAATAGAACAGCCGCGCTCCCGTCCTCGCGAACGCCGCCGCCAACTGGTCCGGCAGCACGCCGCCGGCGTCGGCCGGCACCGGCACGACCCGCAGACCCGCCGCCCGGGCAGCCGCCAGCGCACCCAGATAGGTCGGCGACTCCACCAGCAGCGTGTCGCCCGGAGCGGCCAGCGCTCGCAACGCCGACGAGAGCGCCGCCTGTCCACCGGGGCAGATCACCATGTCGTCCGCCCGCAAGCCGATCTCGGCGGCGAACCAGGCCCGCAGGTCATCGCGGCCTTCCGCCGGTCCACGCTGCCAGGCCGCCGGTTGCCGCGCCACCCGAGCCAGCGCCGCCCCGAGCGCCGCCGCCGGTTGAAGTTCCGGTTCCAGATAGCCCCCGGAGAGCGGAATAGCCCCAGCCGGCGGCGTAGCGAGTAACGCTTGCAGCTCGTCCTCGCCCGGCCGCCGCGCGCCCAGCGCCACGGTCTGCCACGACAGGTCGGGCGCCGGCCCGGTCGCGGCCGCTCGCCGGGCCACGAACGTGCCCTGCCCCGGACGCGTCTCGACCAGCCCTTCCTTGACCAGGGCGCGAACCGCGGCGGCCACGGTGACGGGTGACGCCTGATGGCGCGCGGTCAATTCCCGTACGGAAGGAAGCCGTGACCCGGCCGCGGCCGAGCTCACCACGCCGCGCAGATCTTGGATAACACGCGCGGCTGCGTTACCGTCATTCATGACAGTACAGAGTAGCGCTATCGTGCAACGAACGATAACGCCCGGCGGCCTGGCCCTGGGCGCACTGGGCGTGCTGGCGTTCAGCCTGTCGCTGCCGGCCACCCGCCTGGCCGTGCACGACCTCGACCCGTGGTTCGTAGCGTTCGGCCGCGCCGTCGGAGCGGCCGGGTTGGCCGCGGCCTACCTGTGGCTCACCGGCGCGCCCCGGCCCACCCCGCGGCAATGGCGCCGACTGTCGATCGTCGCGCTGGGCGTGGTCGTCGGCTTTCCGCTGTTCACCTCCCTGGCCCTGACCACCCAGACGTCCGCACACGGCGCCGTGGTCATCACCGTGCTGCCCGCGATGACCGCCGTCTTCGCCGTCCTGCGCGCCGGCGAACGCCCACCGCGAGCCTTCTGGCTGGCCGCCGTCACGGGCCTGCTCTCGGTGCTGGCTTTCGTCGCGGCCACCGGCGCTACCAGCGGCGCCCTCTCCCCCGCCGACCTGTTCCTGCTGGCCGCCGTCATCCTGTGCGGACTGGGCTACGCCGAGGGCGGCGCCCTCTCCCGCGAACTGGGCGGCGCCCGCACCATCTGCTGGGCGCTACTGCTCGCCCTGCCCGCTACCCTGCCGGTCACGTTGGTCAGCGCGACTGTCCATTCGCCGCACGGCACCGCACAGTCCTGGACGGCCTTCGCCTACCTGACCGTCGTCTCGATGTTCCTGGGCTTCTTCGCCTGGTACGCCGGCCTGGCCCGCGGCGGCGTGGCCCGGATCGGCCAGATCCAACTGGGTCAGCCCGTCCTGACCTTGCTCTGGTCGGCCCTGCTCCTGGGCGAAACAGTCCCACCGGCCGCGCTGGCCGTGGCCCTACTGGTGCTGCTGTGCGTGATCCTGACCCAGCGCGCCCGCACGAGCCCCGCCCAGCACCCGACCCGAAACCAACTCGCCACCCAGCGCAACAACTGAGCTTCCGGCTGTCGTTGCTGTGGGACGGCGGCGGCCGGTCAGGCGCGGTCGTGGAGGGTGACGTGGTAGCCGTCGGGGTCGGCGAAGGTGAACGTCCGGCCGAAGGGTCCGTCGATCGGCGCGGAGACGATCGTGTGGCCGTCGGCGACGAGGGCGTCGTGGATGTTTTGGACGTCTGTGGCGTGGAGCCAGATCGCCGCGCCGATGCCGGGCTGGGGGACGGACGCGAGATCGGTGCCGGGGACGATGTCGCGGAGGGCGAACGCGATCGGCTTCGTCTCGAAGACGACGGCGTGCGGAGGGCCGGCCGGAGAGCGCACGAGGCCGAGGTACCGCTCGTAGAACGCCCGCGAGGCATCGAGGTCGCGAGCCTGCAGGGAGATGAAGTCGGGGCCGGTGACCGGCATGATGACGCTCCTTCGATATATGTCAGTTTTCTGACATGCACCAAGGTATGTCAGAATGCTGACATGAGTCAAGACGACACGGGCGTCGACCTGGAAACTTCGCTCGGCTACCTGCTGAAGGAGACGTCCAGCGCTCTCCGTGCGGCCATGGAAGCGGTGCTGCGGCCGCTGGGGATGACCGTGACGCACTACTCCTGCCTCGAGCTGCTGGCGCAACGCCCGGGCTTGTCGAACTCCGAGCTGGCGCGCGGCACGTTCGTGACCAGGCAGTCGATGAACGTCCTGCTGCAGGCGCTGGAACGGGACGGGTACGTGACCAGGCCGGCGGAGGCGCCCGTGGGGAAAGCTCTGCCGACTCGGCTTACGCCACGCGGCCGGCGGAGCCTCGCGAAGGCGTCCGCCGCGGTCCGCAGGGTCGAGGTCAGGATGCTGAGCGGTCTGACCGAGGCGGAGCAGTCGGCTGCGCGGACCATCCTCCGGAGCATGATCCGTTCTCTGCGGGAGCCCGAGGAGGACGCGTGAGAACGCCGGGATGAACAACAATTGAGAGCTGGGCGGGAGCCCAGGCAGAACTCAAGCGCGGCTCAGCCCGTCGAGCTCGGCCACGACCGTCTCGGGCGCGGGCATGGTGCTGCGGCTGACGAGCACCCGCGGGATCGACAACGTGCCGGCGACGATCGCGCCCGCCTCGCTCAGCGACTCGAAGACGATCAGATCGGGCCGTTCCCGCGCGGCCAATCGCATCACCGGCATCCCGGCAGGCCGCGGCCAGCGGCAGCAGCGGCAGCAGCGGCGCGGCGACGACCAGGATTCGCATAGGCGTCATCTGCCACGACCGCGCCACTATGATGCGCCGGTGACCACGCCCATCCGCATCATCCACCTGGACGCCGACTCGTTCCGCGCCCTGAGCGAGGGCGACCTCGCCGCGGCGAACCGGGTGACGCCCGTGCCTGTCTCGGCCTATCTGGTCGGCCCCGAGCCCCGCGGCACCTGGCTCCGCCGGCTCGGCCAGGCTTTGGCGGACCCGGCCAGCGCGGCTTGGACGACCGGCATCATCTGGGACGACCGGGCCGGCGCGGCGGTCGGGCGGGCCGGTTTCCACGGGCCGCCCGACGAGACCGGCATGGTGGAGATCGGTTACGCCGTCGACCCGCAGTTCCGCCGGCAGGGTTACGCGCGGGCGGCCTTCGAGGCGCTGCTCGCCCGCGCCCGCGCGGAGCCGTCCGTCCACCGCGTACGCGTCTCGATCCGCCCCGACAACGTCGCCTCGGCCAACCTGGCCCTGCCCTACGGCTTCGTCAAGGTGGGCGAGCAGGACGACGACGAGGACGGCCTCGAGTTCATCTACGATCTGGAGCTTCCGGACGCCACCGGGCGATGAGGGCCGCCATGGTCTCGGCGTCGTGCTCGTGAGCCGTCCGGCCGGCGTACGGATCGCGGGCATGCAACACATGCAGCAGCGGAGAGCCCGGTCCACCCAGCTCGACCAGGGTTGCCGAGGCGCCCCGGACGGCTCGTTCGCCGCCGGGCGGCCCGGTCAGGTCGATCCGGTTGACGACGCCGGGCGTGACCCAGACCGGCACCCCGGCGAGCAGGCCGAACAGTTGCAGGTGGAAGTGACCGGTGAGAACGAGCCGCACGTCGGTGCCGCGGATCACCTCGGCCAGGTCGCCCGGGTTGGTCAGACCGAGCGTGCGCTGCACCTCGTTGTCCAAGCCGATCGGCGGGTGGTGGAAGGCCAGCACGGTGGCCTGCGGGGCCGGGGTGGCCAGCACCGAGCGGAGCCACAGCAACTGCTCGTCGTCGAGATGGCCGTACACCCGGCCGGGCACCAGCGAGTCGAGCGTGATGATGCGGTGGCCCCCGATGACGGTCACCGATGTCAGCTCCGCGCCGAGGCCGGCCGTGAACGCCTTGCGCTCGTCGTGGTTGCCGGTGGTGTAGAGGGCCGGGATGCCCCGCTCGGCGGCGAACGCCCCGACCAGCGAGCGGACCGCCGCGTAGGCCTCGGCCGAGCCGTCGTCGGCCACGTCGCCCGTCACCAGCACGGCGTCGAGCCCGGCCAGTTCGCCACAGTCGTTCAGGATGCGGGCCAGCGACTCGCGCGGGTCGATCCCGTCGGCGTTGGGACCAGCCGCGCGAGTCAGATGCGTGTCTGACAGGTGCAGGATCCGCATGCGGCGGACCCTAGCGGTTGAGCTTGCTGCGCCAGTCGCTCGGCACCGAGCCGGCCGGGCCGGGCACGGGCTGGTCGGCCGGGCGGCTGTCGGCGGGCGCCAGCTTCGGGCCGGAGCCGGCCTCTTCGGTGGTGAAGTCCCAGTACCAGTCCTCGCCGGGCTCGAACGACTGGATGATCGGGTGGCCCGTCTCGCGGAAGTGGGCGGTGGCGTGCTGCGCGGGTGAGGTGTCGCAGCAGCCGACGTGGCCGCACTGGGCGCAGCGCCGCAGGTGGAACCACCAGCCACCGGCGTCGAGGCACTCGACGCAGCCGGTGCCGGAAGGGGGTACGTCGGGCTGGATCGCGTTTTCGCTCGTCACGACCGAGAATTTACCCCAGCCGCCGTGGGCTCAGGCGGCCTCGTCCGTCACATCGGCGAAGGCGCCGCCCAGCTTGACAACGGCCTCGTCCGCCGGCACCTGCAGCCCCACGCCGCGCTCCCCGGCCCCGAGGTTGATCGTGCGTCCTTCCGTACGGGAATCCGCGATGACCGGCCAGGCCGTGCTGGCGCCGAACGGGGTGATGGTGCCGCGCTCGTAGCCCGTCGCCGCCTTCGCCGTGGCCGCGTCCGGCATCGAGAGCCGGTTGACGCCGAGCAGCGCCCGCAGCTTGGGCCACGAGATCGACCGGTCGCCGGGCACCAGCACGAACACGTAGTCGTCGTCGGCCCGCCGCACCACGAGCGTCTTCACCAGGTCGCGGACCTCGACGCCCTGCGCCTCGGCGGCCTCGGCGACGCTGCTGACCGGGCCGTGGCGCAGCAGCTGGTAAGGGATGCCCAGGGCGGTGACGGCGGCCTCGGCCGGATTCGACGACATGGAAACGAAAATAGCGCCAGGCCATACCCGATCGGGTATGGCCTGGCTCTCTTACTTCAAGATCAGTCGTCGTCGCCACCGCGGCCACGGTCGTGGTCGCGGTCACGGTCACGGTCACGGTCACGGTGGTGGCCGCGGTCGCGCCAATCCCACGACTTCTCGACCGTCAGCCGCCACTCGCCCCGGTAGGGGCCGAAGCGGACCCGGTCGCAGTCGTAGTCGTCCCACCGGTCACGCCACTCGCCGCGCCTGCCGGCCCACTCGCACTCGCGCCGCGAGTCGTAGTAGCCCTCGGTCCACTCGCGGTCACGACGCGGCGAGTCCGCCGTGGTCGTGGCCGCTCGGGCCGCCGTGTCTGGTGCGGATGTCGACGCCATGGCCGGTGCAGCCCCGAGCGTCGCGCCCGTCATCAGGCTCAGTCCGACGAGTGTCAGAATCCGCGTTGCCGCTTTCATGGTTCACCCTTCCTCGAGCCGATTTGTGCCCTGTCAGGTCATCACGCGCAGCGGCCCGGCATGCGGCAATAGCGGGCAATAGTCCGTTCGGTGGAGGTAGGAGGAGATATCTGTCTTGAAAACGGTGGCGTGGCTGACGCCGCAGCAGCGGTATGCGCCAAGCACACCGGGAATGGAGGTGCCGGAGAGCGACTTGTTCCCGCTGGAGACCTACCGATGGAGGCACCATGTCGAACAACCGTCCCGAGCTCGTGCCCGGCCCCGACCACCCCATCACGATCACGCCGAACGCCGGCCACATCGTGGTCAAGGTCGGTGACAAGGTCGTCGCGGACTCCCGCAACGCGCTCACCCTGCAGGAGTCGACCTACCCGGCGGTGCCGTACATCCCGCTGGCCGACGTCGACCAGTCACTGCTCGAGCGCACCGCGACCTCGACCTACTGCCCCTACAAGGGCGACGCGACCTACTACTCGATCCCGGCCGGCGGCGAGAAGTCGGTCGACGCGATCTGGGTCTACGAGAACCCGCGCGACGCCGTGGCGCAGATCAAGGACCACGTGGCGTTCTATCCCGACCGGGTCGACTCGATCGAGATCACAGCCTAGGCACAGGCGCCGCACAGGGTCTGCGGGCACCGTCGGTCACGTGCGGAGACGAACATTGTTGCTCAGCGTGTCGGCGGCTGTGGCCGGCGGGCTGGCTGTCAGGACCGGGCAGGCGTCGGCGAGCGAGCGCACCGTTCTCTCGTCGACCAAGAACTCCACCCTCGAGGCGCGCGCCGTCACGCCGTACCGGCCGATCGAGGGCCGCGCCCCGGGCGGAGTGCGTTCGGTGGCGCGGCGCGATTACTCGTTCGCCCGGGACGGCCGGGCGCTGCGGACGCAGGTGTGGGCTCCGGTCGGGTCGGGGCCCCACCCGCTCGTCCTGTTCAGTCACGGACTGCACTCGCAGCCCGACGACTACGCGTCGCTGCTGATCCGGTGGGCCCTGGCCGGATTCGTCGTGGCCGCGCCGCGCTATCCGCACACCGCGCTGGGCACTTCCCAGTTCACCGCGTACGACCTGGTCAACCAGCCTTCGGACGCGTCCGAGGTGATCTCCCGCATGCTGGAGAAGGAGAACATCGACTCCTCCCGGATCGCGTCGGCGGGGCACTCGGGCGGCGGCATCACCACGGCCGGCCTGCTCAGCAGGTATCGCGACGACCGCCTCAAGGCGGGCATTCTGATCGCGGGCACCGATTTCCTGGGTACGCCGTTCAGCGGCCAGCCCGCGGCCGTGCTCCTGGTGCACGGCCGCGAGGACACCTCGGTCAAATACGACGCCGCCCGCACCGTCTACGAGGCCGTGCCCTGGTCGCGGGCCATGCTGAGCATCACCGAGGGCGGCCACCAGGTCAGCGACCTCCCCGTCGTCGCCGACACCACGACCGCCTTCCTGCGCTGGAGCTTCTACGGCGGCGAACCCGAACTCGCCGGCCCGGGCGGCGAGGCCACGCTCGACAACGAGCTCACAGCTGTTGCCGCACCCGCGCGATGAGGGCCGGATCGACGTCGTACGGCGTGTAGAGCGAGATCCGGTCGACCAGGCCACCGAACCGGGACCGCACGCCCGCCGCCACGTCACCGGTGACCGCGAACGTGTCGAGCACCTCGTCGCTGATCAGCGCGGTCATCTCGGCCCAGGCCTGCCGCCGCGACAACCCGTTCAGCTGATCGGCCAGGTCGCCCCAGCCGTGCAGTTCCAGCACCGGCCGGTACGCCGCGGTGGAGGCGTAGAACGCGATCTGCCCCTTGACCGCCTGCTCGGCCCGCGACCGCGCGGCCTCGTCGGCCCCGAGCACGACCATGGCCGACAGGCACACGGTGAAATCGCCGAGGTCACCGCCACGCGCCTCGCGCAGGACCGGCCGGGTGCGCTCGCGGAGGTAGGCCTCGCTGGTCAGCGGGTGCGCCAGCAGACCGTCGGCGACCCGGCCCGCCGTCTGCGTCATCCGCTCCCCCACCGCCGCCAGCAGGACGGGCGGATTCCCGTACGGATGGGGACCGGGGTTGAAGAAATCGGTCATCAGCGTGTGCCGGTAGAACTCGCCGCGGAACGCCAGCCGCTCGCCGCCGCCCCAGGTTGCCCAGACGGCCCGGATCGCGCGGATGAACTCCTCCATGCGGGCCGCCGGCTTGCTCCAGGGCATCGCGAACCGCCGCTCGATGTGCGGCTGCACCTGGGAGCCGAGGCCCAGCTGGAAGCGGCCCTCGCTGATCAGCTGGAGGTCGTTGGCCAGCACGGCCACGCTCATCGGGTTGCGCGCGAAGGCCACCGCGATCGCCGACTGCAGGGTGATGCGCGAAGTGGCCCGGGCGGCCAGAGCGAGAGCCGGGAAGACGTCGTGCTTGGTCTCCGCGGCGCCGAAACCGTCGTACCCGTCCTTCTCGGCGGCCACGGCGGCGGCCTCGACCTGGATCGGCGTGGCCGCGACGTCGGCGGCGAAATCAACCAGCATGGAACAGCTATAGCACCTGCTGCCGGATCCACTTCAGGCACGCCCGGTCGACCGCCGGGAAGGGCACCCCGTACGCGTCCCGCGCGGCCTGGTCGTACTCGTTGTCCTGGGCCAGAACCAGGCGTACGAAGGTGAAGAGCTTCTGGTCGCCGTACTTGCGGGCCATGCAGTCGACGGCGAGGTGGCTCAGCCCGTAGAAGGCGTCCCCGGCCCGCGCGGGCGCGTCCGGCCCCGGCTGCGACGGGATCATCGACCGGGCCCGGGCGCCGCCGTTCAACGCCCACCGCACGCTGTGCCGGCGCAGCGTCTCGGCGGCTCTCATCGGCGACCACCCGATGTATTCGGCGATGCCCTCGCTGAGCCACGTGTCCTCGGCCGCGTCGGCACGGTAGGCGCCCGCGAGGGTCACGACGTGGCCGAGCTCGTGCTGGAGGGCGACGCGCAGCATGACCGGGTTGCCGGCCAGCGACTTCATCCGCAGCATGACGTCGATGCCGTGCATGTTGAGCGGGACGGCCAGGCCGATCGCCCAGTTGTCGCCCTCGCCGCCGTACCAGCTGCGCCACTGCGCCTCGCCGGCCAGATAGATCCGGTAGCGGGACTGCGATGTGCCGGCCAGCGCCGCGAACCGGTCGTCCACCTTGGCCGCGGCCTCGGCCACCGGCAGCACCTGGGCCAGGTGGTGGCGTTGCCCGGGAGCGGCGATCAGGGTCACCCGGGTGCCGCGCAGGGCCACCAGCTCGCCGTTCTCCCAGGGGGCGGGCCGGCGCGGGTCGTCGCTCGGCCCCGGCGCGACGGCGCTGATGACGTAGCGGCCCCCGACCGGCCGCAGGGTGAGGCGCTGTTCGATGCGCGGCGGTTCCTGCCACCGGCTGCCGGCCGAACCGGGGCACATGTCGGGGCCGAGGCAGTACGAGATCTCCGTACGGAAAGAAAGCTTGGTCCCGGCCTTCTGCTCGGTGCCCGGCCGGTAGTCGAAGCGGGTCACCTCGAGCGCCCGCAGCGAGCGGAACATGCCCCGGTACCGCTTCTTCAGCGGCGCGTCGACAGCTCCCAGCCAGCCCTGCTCGTCGCCGCTCAGCAGCGCCGCGGACTGCGCGTTCAGAGCAGCGACGGCTTGCTCGTACGGTGTGGCCGGCTTGCTGCGGGCAGCCACCGCCGTGCGCGTCGTGGGGCGGGAGACGACGACCGCGGTGGCGAGCAGCAGCACGCCGACCGCGACGACGGCGAGAATGGCGCGGCGCATCGCGCTCCGTTCGGGGATGGCGCATCGGGGCTGGGTTCACATCCCAGCAGATGCACCACGATGACATCCATCCCCATCACGGCGGAAGCGTCACATCAGCCCGGGAATCGGCACGCTGAGCACGCGTACGGTCCACCGGCGCGACCCGGCCGTGCCGGCGCACGAGCCCTGCACGGCGACGCCGCTCGCGACCTGCAGGCACTGGCCGGTCAGCGTGTTCACCATCTTGGCTGTCTCGCCGAGCGAGTCGCGCAGCTCCCACCGGCGCGACTGCACGGCCGCGCACGGCTCCAGGCCGGCCCGCGCGCCGGTGGTGCGCGTGCCGCGCGGCATGCTCAGACACCGGCCGGTCCGCACGTTCAGGATCTCCAGCTTGCCGGTGACGTCGACCGGGCGGAACCGCCACCGGTAGGGGTCGGTCCGCGCGCACGGCAGCTCGGTCAGCCCCGAGGTGAGGCACCACCCACTGCCCGCGTTGATCACTTGGAAGTCGAGCCCGACCAGGTCGATCGGGGCGGGCGCGGCCTGGGCGGGAGCGGCCGGCAGGAGGACGAGGGCGGCGATGACGGCGAGCGCACGGCGAAACATGCGCCCACTTTATCCGATTTGTCCCTATCGTTGCAGCAGCCCGCGGAGGGCCTCGACCACGACCTCCGGCGCCTCCTCGGCCATGAAGTGCCCGCACTTCACCGGAAGGTGCTCGAGATCAGGCGCCCACGCCCGCCACAACGCCTCCGCGTCGAACCCGAGCATCGAACCCCAGTCCTGCTGCAGAACGGTCACCGGCATGCCCAGGACGCGGCCGGCTTCGCGGTCGGCCCGGTCGTGCTCCACGTCGATCCCGGCCGACGCCCGGTAGTCGGCCACGATCGACGGCACGGCGGCACGGCACGCGTCCAGGTAGGCGGCCCGCACGCCGGGCGGGATCGCCGCCGGGTCCTGGATCCACAGGTCGAGGAAGTAGCCGAAGAACTCGTCGGCCGCGCCGGCGATCATCTTCTCGGGCAGGCCCGGCGGCTGCGCCATCAGGTAGAGGTGAAACCCGACGGCGGCCGAGGCGCCGTGCATGACGTCCCACATGTCCAGGGTCGGCAGCACGTCCAGCGAGGCCAGGTGGGTGACGTGTCGTGGGTGGTCGAGCCCGGCCCGGATCGCCACCAGGGCGCCCCGGTCGTGCCCGGCCAGCGCGAACCGGTCGTGCCCGAGCTCGGCGGCCAGCCGCACGACGTCGCGGGCCATGGTCCGCTTCGAGTACGTGTCGGGGCCGGCCTCGGCGGGCTTGTCGCTGGCGCCGTACCCGCGCAGGTCGGGGCAGATCACGGTGTGATCCCGGGCCAGGTCGGCGGCGACGTGCCGCCACATCAGGTGAGTCTGCGGGAAACCGTGCAGCAGGACGATCGGACTGCCACTGCCGCTCACCCGCACGAACAGTTCCACGTCGTCGTCAACTCGTACTGTGCGCTCTTCGAACATGCTCCCGATTCTTCGGCGCGCGAATGAGCGTTTGATGAGCGAGTTGTACGGTGGCCGGGTGGCGGTGCGGTTCGGGGTGCTGGGGCCGGTTACGGCATGGCGTGCCACCGGCGAGCTCGTCCCGCTCAGGGGCCCGATGCACCGGGCCGTGCTCGCCCGCCTGATCGTCGCGCGCGGTCGCGTCGTGCCGGTCGGTCATCTGGTCGACGATCTGTGGGTCGCGCCGCCCGACGGTGCGGTCTCCGCCGTACGGACCTTTGTCGCGGCCCTGCGCCGCGCGCTCGAGCCCGATCGCCGTCCCCGTACTCCCCCGGCGCTGCTGGTCACTGAGAGCCCGGGATACGCCCTGCGCCTCGCGCCCGACGCGGTCGACGCCTGGCGTTTCGAACAGGCGCTGACCACCCCGGCCGCCCTGCCCGAGGCCCTGAGCTGGTGGCGCGGCCCGGCCTACGCCGACTTCCCCTCAGCCCCCTGGGCCCGGGCCGAGCGCGCCCGCCTGGCCGAACTACGCCTGCACGCGGTCGAAGTGCTGGCCGCGGCCCGCCCGCCGGCCGAAGCGGTTCCCGACCTGGAAGCCCATGTCACCGAACACCCGTGGCGCGAGGAGGGGTGGCGGCTGCTGGCGCTGGCCCTCTACCGGACGGGACGACAGGGCGACGCCCTCGCGGTGCTGCGCCGCGCCCGCGAGCAACTGATCGACCGGCTCGGCCTCGACCGCGGTCCGGCGCTGCGCGAGCTGGAGACGAGCATCCTGCGGCAGGACGTCTCGATGACGCCTACCCCGATCCAGGCCGAGCCGCCGGCCTCGGTGCATGCTGGGCCGCCAGCCTCGGTGCATGCTGGGCCGCCAGCCTCGGTGCATGCTGGGCCGCCAGCCTGGGTCCGGGCCGAGCAAACAGGCTCGATCCAGGCCGAGCAAACAGGCTCGATCCAGGCCGAGCAAACAGGCTCGATCCAGGCCGAGCAAGCAGGCTCGGTCTGGGCTGAGGCGGCGGCAGACTACGAGCGAACGGTCGGGACCCGCGCGCGGCTGGGCTCGACCGTGGGTCTGCTGCGCAACCTGGCGGTCACCGGAGGCGGGGGCGGGCTCGAGGCGGCCGGCCGGCACCGCCTGGCCACGATCGCCGCCGCTGAGGAACTGGGCGATCCCGCGCTGACCGCCCGGGTGATCGGCGCGTACGACGTCCCGGCGATCTGGACCCGCTCCGACGACCCGGAACGGGCCGCGCTCATCGTGGCGGCGGCACGTCGCACCCTGCCGTCCGCCACTGGTGCGGCGCGGGCTCGCCTGCTGGCCACGATCGCCGTCGAGTCCCGGGGCATTCCCGACCGCGAACCCGCGGCGGAGGCGGTCGCCCTGGCCCGGCAGCTCGACGACCCGGCCCTGCTGGCGTTCGCCCTGAACGCCCTCTACATGCAGACCTTCCACCGCTGCGGCCTGGCTCCGGCCCGCGACGAGATCGGCGCCGAGCTGATCGCCCTGTCGGCGCAGCACAACCTGCCGACGTACGAGGTCCTGGGCCACCTGATCCGCGTGCAGTCCCGATCCGCCGAGGCCGACTTCGCCGCCGCCGACGCTCACGCCCGTGCCGCCGACCGCCTGGCCGCCGACCACGAGCTGCCGCTGGTGGGAGTGTTCACCGAGTGGTACCGCGCGATGCGCCAGGGCACCCCCGACGCCTACCGGGTCGCCGCGGCCCACCTCACCGGTGCCGGCATGCCCGGCCTCGAACACGGCCTGCTCGCCCTGGCCCTGCTGTGCCTGGGGGAACCCGACCACACGCTCGACTACGGCTCGTACCGGCCGTGGGCGCAGCCGCATGTTCTGCTGGCCCAGGGCCGTACGGAAGAAGCCCGGGACGCGTTGCGCACCGTCCCGGACCCGCCGGCCGACCTGCTCGCCGAGGCACTGTGGTGCCTGACCAACCGCGCGGCCGAGGCGCTCGGACAGCCGGAGACGGCCGCACGAGCCCGGGCTGCCCTGCTCCCCGCCGCCGGCCAGATCGCGGCGGGGAGCGGCGTGCTGAGCGCCGGCCCGGTCCCTACTTCGCGTCGCGCAAGGGCTTGAGGGCAGTCGAGACCTTGGCCAGCTCGTTGAGCACGCCGGTGGCCGCCGCGGTCATGATCTCGGTGGGGCGGAGCTCGCCCTCCTGCACCAGGCTGTGCACGAACGGGATGTTCACCGACTCGGGGATCATGAAAAGCTTCAGCGCGTACGCGGAACTCTGCAGCTGCAGGGCCGACCGCGTGCCCGCCGAGACACCGCCGTAGCTGACCACGCTGGCGGCCTTGTAGTTCCACTCGGCGTGCAGGTAGTCGAGCGCGTTCTTGAAGGCGGCGCCCAGCCCGTAGTTGTATTCCGGGATCACGAACACGATGGCGTCGGCCGCGGCGACCTTCTCGCTCCAGCGCTTGGTGTGGTCGTACTGGTAGTTCTGCAGACGCGGGTGGTGCGGCTCGTCGAGCAGCGGCAGGTTCTCGTCGGCCAGGTCGGCCACGCTCACCTGGAACCCGCCGTGCGCCTTGGCGGCGTCGACGAACCAGTCGGCGACCTTCGGGCCGACCCGTCCGGGCCGCGTGCTCCCGACAACCACCAGCAGATTGAGCTCACTCACGGCGCGTTCCCTCTTCCTCGACCACCGTTTACTTGCGTTCGCAACAATATCGGTGCGCCCCTGTTCCAACCCCGGCCAGTCAGATACATCACACCCCTATAGATCTACGGGGCCTGCTGGGTTGAGGCAGCCGTCGCCGACGCGCTGCGGCCCGGCAGAGCCGGACCGGCCATGCTGCGAGGCTGAGCCGCACCCGGTGGGCCCGCTGGCGCAGTAGCGGGCGACGGCTGAGGATGTTGTGGTGCATACGAATCCGGCTCACGTCGTCGCTCGGCTCGAACGGGTTGTGCGGGAACGCCTTCAGCCCCGGCTCCACGAACCCGTCGCCGATGTCGAGGTGGCGGCCTGGCGGGTGGGCGGGGACGGGGAGCCCGTGCCGCCCGCGCACGCCCTCGGGGCCACCTACGAACCACTCGCGGTGGGCGCGACGTGGGGGCCGCGGTGGGGCACGACCTGGTTGCGGGTCGAGGGGCGGGTGCCCGCGGGCGAGCGGCCGGTGGAGCTCGTGCTTGATCTGGGGTGGTCCGGGCGCTTCGTCGGTGGGCAGGGCGAGGCGCTCGTGTTTCGGGCCGACGGCGTACCGCTGAAGGCTCTTCACCCCCGCAACGGCTGGTTCCGGCTGACCGGGCCGGGCGCCGCCGAGGGTGTCGTCGCGGCGGACGGCCGCTTCACCGTGTTCGTCGAGGCGGCGGCCAATCCGCTGGTGCTCGACGCTCCGGCGTTCGGCGAGACGACGTACGGCGAAAAGCCCGGCCCGGACGAGCCCGAGCCCTACCGGCTGGTTTCCGCGAAGCTGTGCGCGTTCGACGCCGAGGTGTTCGAGCTGCTGCGCGACCTCGAGGCCACCGGCGACCTGATGCCGCAGCTCAGCCCGGACGAGCCGCGCTACTGGAAGATCCTGCGCGCCGTCGAGGCGGCCCTGGACGCCACCTCCGTCGCCGAGGCGCGGGAGGCCCTGGCCGAAGCGCTCTCGCAACCGGCGAACGCCAGCGCGCACCGGATGACGGCGGTCGGGCACGCGCACATCGACTCGGCCTGGCTGTGGCCGTTGCGCGAGACGCGGCGCAAGGTGGCGCGGACGCTCGCGAACGTGCTCACGCTGATGGAGACCGAGCCGGGGCTGGTGTACGCGATGTCGTCCGCCCAGCAGTACGCCTGGGTTCAGGAGGACCACCCCGAGCTGTTCGAGCGCGTCCGGCAGCGCGTCGCCGAGGGGCGCGTCGTTCCGGTCGGCGGCATGTGGGTCGAGTCGGACGCGGTGATGCCGGGCGGCGAGTCGCTCGTGCGGCAGATCAGCTTCGGCAAGCGGTACTTCGCCGAGACGTTCGGGCACGAGTCGGAGGTGGTGTGGCTGCCGGACAGCTTCGGCTATTCGGGGGCGTGGCCGCAGATCGCGCGCCGTGCCGGGTACCGGTGGTTCCTCACGCAGAAGCTCTCGTGGAACGACACCACCGTCTTCCCGCACCACACGTTCGCGTGGGAGGGCATCGACGGCAGCCGCATCCTCACGCATTTTCCGCCCGCTGACACGTACTCGGCCGAGGTCACCGCGGGCGAGTTGCGGCACGCGGTGAGCAACTTCCGCGACAAGTCCGTTTCGGACCACTCGCTGCTGCTGTTCGGCTACGGCGACGGGGGCGGCGGCCCGACCCGCGAGATGGTGGCCCGCGCGCACCGCTTCCGCGATCTGGAAGGCGCGGCCCGGGTCGAACTGGGAGCGCCCGAGCAGTTCTTCGCGGCCGTCGAGGCCGAGCTGGGCGACGACGCGCCGGTGTGGGCCGGCGAGCTGTATCTCGAGCTGCACCGGGGCACGCTGACCTCGCAGATCGCGATGAAGCAGGGCAACAGGCGGGCTGAGGCTCTGCTGCGCACGGTCGAGTATCTGAAAGCGGTCTCCGCCGTACGCGATGACGTGCCCTATCCCCACGCCGAGCTCGACGAGGCGTGGCGAACCGTGCTGCTGCACCAGTTCCACGACATCCTGCCCGGCTCGTCGATCTCGTGGGTGCACCGCGAGGCCCGCGACACGTACGCCCGTCTGGAGAAGCAATTGCGGGCGCTCGTCGAAGGCCCCGGCGCCCCGGGCCGGATCGTGGGCTGGCAAGTCGTGCGCGACGCGAACAGGGTGGCGCCGACCAAGGCTGTCGCTTTGAGCGAAGCAGACCGGTTGGTGAGCGACCGGGACGGAAGCGAGCTGAGCGTGGATGTCGTTTTGGACAACGGGATCCTGCGCGCTTCGCTCGATGCGAACGGAAACGTGCAATCGCTCGTCGACGTGCGCGACGGGCGGGAGATCGCCGCCGGGCCGCTCGGAGTGCTGCGGCTGTTCCGCGACGAGCCGGTGCGGTGGGACGCCTGGGATGTCGACCGGCACGTGCTGCGACTCCCGGTGCCGCTCGAGTTCGCCGGCGTGGAGGCCACCGGTGACGCGATCGTCGTGACACACCGGCGCGGGGCTTCGACGTTCGTCACGACGTACGCGATGGAAGCGGGCCGGCCGCGGCTGGACATCACCGTCGACGTCGACTGGCAGGAGCGGGAGCACCTGCTCAAGCTGTCGTTGCCGGTGGCTGTGCACAGCATGCGGGCGCGCTACGAGACGCAGTACGGCTCGATCGAGCGCCCCACCCACGAGAACACGCTTGCCGACGAGGCGCAGTACGAGGTCTGCTCGCACCGCTGGGTGCACGTCACCGAGCCCGGGCTCGGCGTCGGGGTGATCAACGATTCGACGTACGGGTGTGACGTGCGCCGGATCCCCGGTGGCACCGACATCCGGCCGACGCTGCTGCGCGCGCCCCGCTACCCCGACCCGCACACCGACCGCGGCCGGCACACGCTGCGCTTCGCCGTGGTGGCCGGCGACGAGACGCAGACCCGGAAAGAGGCCGACGACCTCAACGCGCCCCGCCTGGACGCGCTGACCGACCTCGAACCGCTGGTGACCCTCGACGTCGCAGCGGGCGCGGCGGTCATCGACTGGATCAAGCTCGCCGACGACCGGAGCGGTGACGTGATCGTCCGCCTGCACGAGACGCGCGGCGGGCGCGCCCTCGCCCGGCTGAAGCCCAGCTTCCCGGCCGCTGTCGCCGAGACCGACCTGCTGGAGCGGGATCCCGTGCCCGTCGATCAGCTCGTCCTCGGCCCGTTCCAGATCACCACGCTGCGACTGGTCCGCGAATCCTGAAGAATCGGCCCATGTATGTCATCCGGGAACGATTCTTCTCCATCGGCGACGACTTCGATGTGCTCGACGAGCACGGCGCCAAGGTCTTCCACGTCGACGGCAAGGTGCTGAGCGTCCGCAACAAAGTGGTGATCGAGGATCCATCCGGGCAGGAGGTCGCCTCACTGCACCGGCATCTGGTGTCACTGCGGCCGACGTACGAGATCCGGATCGGCGGTGAGAAGGCGGCCGAGGTCCGCAAGAAGCTGTTCACGCCGTTCCGCGAGAAGTTCACCATCGACGTGCCCGGGCCCGACGACCTGGAGATGAAGGGCGACCTGCTCGACCACGAGTACGTGATCGAGCGCGGCGGCGAGGAGGTGGCCGCCGTCTCCAAGCGCTGGCTGACGATCCGCGACACGTACGCCGTCCAGGTCGCCGCCGGCATCGACCCGCTGCTCGTCATCGGCAGCGTGCTCGCCCTCGACCTGGCCCTGGACCGCGACAAGAACGACGACAATTGACCCTCGGCGAGATCCTCGCCCTGCTGGGCGGCGGCCTGACCGCCGGCGCGATCAACTGCATCGCCGGCGGCGGGTCGCTCATCACCTTCCCGCTGCTGGTCGCCCCCGGCCTGCCCGGCGTGGCGGCCAGCGTGAGCAACACGCTCTCGGTGGCTCCCGGCTACGCGGCCGGCCCCGTCGGCAGCCGTTTCCGCCCTCACCGGCCAGGGTCGCCCGCCACCTGCCCGTTGAGGTGCTGCGCTGGACCAGTGTCGCCGTCACCGTCACCGTCGCCGTGGTCCTGTTCGTCACGTGACCCGGCGCCGCGGCCACGTTAAAGCCCGCTGAGCGGATCTTTAAGCATTCCTTAGGATCGACCGGACTCGGCACGGATGTGGATATTTTGATCCGCCGTCCCCCATCCGAGGAGATTCACCGTGCCCGCGCATGCCGCCCGCCGTTTCCGCCCTGTCCTGACAGCCGCCCTCGCGGTCGGGGTGATCGGTGTCAGCTTCGCCGGCATCGCCGTGGCACGGTCCTCATCCGACGACGGCGGGGCTCGCCTGACCGCGACCGCGCCCCTCGACGCGCCACCCGCTGACGCCTCGACCGAGCCGAGCATCGACACGGAGCCGGCCGCCGATCCGCTGCCGACAGCGTCCCCGGGCACAGCAAGCCCGTCACCCAGCCCCACCACGCCGAGCGCCAAGCCCACCACGGCCCGGCCGACCAGCACCGCGACCAAGCGCCCGGCCAAGGCGAAGACGACGGCCCCGACGAAGACCGAGGCCCCGGCGCCGACCCGGACGACCCAGCGGCCCGCCTCCGGCGGCAGCTCGTCCACGGTCACCGAGGTGATCCGCCTGGTCAACGTGGAGCGCAAGGCAGCCGGATGCGGCTCCCTGGCCGGCGAGACGCGCCTGCACCGGGCGGCACAGAAGCACTCCGAGCGGCAGGCGTCCCAGGACTCCATGTCGCACCAGCTGCCCGGTGAGGCCTCGATGGGCGACCGCGTCACCGCCGAGGGATACCGGTGGGGCGGCGTCGCCGAGAACGTCGCGGCCGGCTACCGCACCCCGGCCGACGTCATGGACGGCTGGATGAACAGCCCCGGCCACAAGGCCAACATCCTGAACTGCGGTTACAAGCACATCGGCGTCGGCCTGGCCAAGTCCGGCAAGGGCACCCAGTACTGGACGCAGAACTTCGCTTCGCCGCTCTGACCGGGCGCCGACCGTGCGAGCCGCCACCGCGGCCGATCGAGCGTGGGCTATCGCGTAAGTTGCGAGCTGGTGCGGCTTGCCTGAACGGCCGCACGTCCGGTAGGCACGCCGATGGGAACCACATGGATGACGACCGCTGGATGAGCCGCGCGGTGGAGCTGGCTCATCGGTCGCCGCGCTCGTCGACCGCGTTCGCGGTGGGGGCCGTCATCGTCGGCGCCGACGGCGACGAGATCGCGTGCGGCTGGTCGCGCGACGTCGACCCGATGGTCCACGCCGAGGAGTCCGCGCTGCTCAGAGCGGGCGTCGGGCTACGGCAGGCGACGCTCTACAGCAGCCTGGAACCGTGCTCCAAGCGCGCCAGCCGGCCCGGCGCCACCTGCACGAGCCTGATCATCGCGGCCGGCATCCCCCGCGTGGTGCTGGCCTGGCGCGAGCCGGACCTGTTCGTGACCTGCGAGGGCGTGGCCTTGCTGACCGCGGCCGGCATCGAGGTCGTCGAACTGCCGGCCTTCACGGAACAGGCACGCGCCGCCAACGCCCACCTGCTCTGAACCGAGCCGCGACTGCGGCCGGCGGCGTGAACGTCTCGTCTCCTCTCAAGTCGCCGCGCTGGACATCGTGGCGGCCACCGCCGTGCGGAGTTGGTGTTCGGTGAAGGGCTTTTCCAGCAGGATCGCGTCGTCGCCCAACGTTCCTTGCTTGTTGAGGGCGGGCTGGGCGTAGCCGGAGATGAACAGCACCCGGACCGCGGGCAGGTCCGCCACGACGCGCCGGGCGAGTTCCGTGCCGAGCATTCCGGGCATGATGACGTCGGTGAGGAGCAGGTCGATCGGTTCGGTCCGGGCGGCCACGAGTTCGAGCGCGGCGGGGCCGCCGGCCGCTTCGAGCACGGTGTGTCCGTCGCGGAGCAGAAAGCGTCGGGTGACTTCCCGGACGCCGTCCTGGTCGTCCACGACGAGCACCGTGTACCGGGCGCCGTCCGCCTCCGCGGGCTTGGGCGGGAGGGCGTCCGATCCGACCGGGCCCTGGTATGCGGGCAACAGAATCGTCAGCGTCGTTCCTTGTCCCAGCTGTGAGTCCAGCCGGGCGTGGCCCTGGTGCCGGACGGCGATCCCGTAGATCGTCGACAGGCCGAGTCCGGTGCCTTGGCCCGGTGGCTTGGTGGTGAAGAACGGCTCGAACGCCTTCGCCGCCGTCTCCGGGGTCATGCCGTTGCCGGTGTCGCGCACCCGCAGTCGCACGTACCGGCCCGGTGGCAGGTCCGGAATCGAAGCCTCGTCCGCGTCCTGGACCGTGTTCGCTGTCTCGACGGTCAGCCTGCCGCCGTCCGGCATGGCATCGCGGGCGTTGACGGCCGCGTTGATGATGATCTGTTCGATCTCGCCCGGATCCGCCATGATCGGCCACAGGTCGTCGGCCAGTCGCTGATCGATGGTGATGTGCTCGCCCAGGGTGCGTTCCAGCAGGGTGGTGGAGTCCCGGACGGCCGCGTTGACCTCTACCACGCATTTGCGGAGCAGTCCGCGGTTGCCGAAGGCAAGCATCTGACGCGTCAGATCGGTGGTGCGTGCGACGGCGCCTTGGATCTTGTGAGCCTGCACAGCGATGTCGGCCAGGATCCCGGTGCCGTCGGCTGCGGCGCCGCTTTCGGCGTCGTCGATGATGAAGGCGGCGTGCCCGCCGACGATCGCCATCAGGTTGTTGATGTCGTGCGCTACTCCGCCGGCGAGTTGGCCGAGACTGTCCAGACGACGGGTCTGCTGCAATTGATCTTCCAGCCGCTCCCGGGCCGCCTGCTGGCTCAGGTCCCGCACCGCCGCCGCCACCAGTAGGCCATCGTCGGTGTCGATCGCCGACAGCGACACCTCGACCGGGAACTGGCTGCCGTCCTTGCGCTGCGCCTGCAGCTGCAGTCCGACGCCCATCGGCCGCGTCTTCGGATGGGTCAGGAATCCGCTGCGCAGCCCTTCGTGGGCCCCGCGCACGGCCTGCGGGACCAGAATCTCCACGGGCTGGTCGCGCAGCTCGTGACGGCGGTAGCCGAACAGCCGCTCGGCCTCGGCGTTGACCAGCAGGATCCGTCCCGCTTCGTTGACGCCGATGATGGCCACCGTCGCCGCCTCGAGCAGGGCCTGGAACCGGGCTTCGGCCCGCTGCTCGCCGCCGGTGTCGGTGGTGATGGAGGCGGCCCCGACGATAGCACCGGCGGTGTCGAGGATCGGCGCGACCGTCACCGAGACCCGCAGAACGGTGCCGTCCTTACGACGGCGCTGGACCCGTCCGAGGACCGCCGGACGGCCCTCGACGACCTGCGCCAGCACCTTCGCCATCTCCCGTTGCGGATCCACCACGTAGAGCATCGCCAGGGACTGGCCGATCGCCTCGCCTGCGGTATATCCGTACAGCCGGCCGGCGGCCGGATTCCAGTAGGTGATCTCACCGTCCAGGGTGGCGCTGATGATGGCGTCGCCGGCCGAGTCGGCCAGCGACCGGAACAGGCTGCGGGTGACCGCGACCCGATCGCAGAGCGGCGCCTCACGCAACTGCGCCCAGACCTGCGTTCCCGTGCCCGACCTCACCGTGGAAAGATGAAGGTCCGCCATGAACCTGGTGCCGTCCTTACGACGGAATGGCGTATGAACGACCAGTGGCTCCGGCGTCGGCGAATGGTCCGACAACAGATCCGTGAACAACGACGGCAGATCGACGAGAGTCGCGACGGACCTCCCCAGGAGCTCCTCGTCGCGGTAACCGAGCAAGGACCGCACCTCGGCCGTCAGCGAAATCGTGCCGTCCCGATCGACGCCGATCAGGGCCGCGGGGGGATCTTCCACAAGACGACTGAGCGGCTGGCTCTGAACGCTGACCATTGGCCTCATCCCCGTAATTGAGATCCGTTCAATTATCATCGAACGCATCACGGCCCGAGGGATTTGGTGAGAATGCATCCAGATCTCCAGGCAGTCGTCGGCGGGTCATAGCCCTGAGATCCGGGGCGTACCCGGCGTGGCGGATGACCTCAACCGGGCGGAGGACCGTACGGCTCTGGCCGATTGGCGACAGTCCCGGCGCGGCGGGCGGCACAGACTGACGGCATGGGGCTTCCGCCGCTCGCGCTGGGGCTGGTGCTCTCGTCCGCGCTTCTGCACGCGCTGTGGAACGTGCTGCTGGCGGGAGCGGCGGCTGACAAAGGCGCCGGGACGGGCAAGGGCTTCGACGTCACCATCGCCGGCAACGCGTTCGGCTTTGTCGCGTGGACGCCGCTCGCCCTCGCCCGGTGGCGGGTGGAGGACGCGGCATGGGGCTACCTGGCCCTCTCGGCCTGCTTCTCGGTCACCTATTTCCTGCTGCTCAACGTGGCCTACGCCCGCGCACCGGTGCATGCCGCCTATCCGATCGCGCGCGGTCTGGCCCCCGTACTGCTGCTGCTTCTGACCCTGCCGACCGGCGGCTTCCACGCCGGGGCGGTGCTCGGCGTCCTGGTGATCAGCGGCGGCATCTTCCTGACTTCGTCCGGGGCGGACCGGCGGTCGGTGCTGGCGGCGGCTCCGGTCGCGGTCTCGCTGACCTGCTACACGTACGTCGCCTCGCTGGGTCTGCGGCATGCCGACCCGGCCACCTACTTCTGGCTGACGATGGCGCCGCTCGTTGTCGTGACCTGCCTGGCCCGGCCGGGAGCCATCCGGTCCCGCTTCCAGCCGGCGCCCCTGGTGATCGGCCTGGGCTCGTTCGCGGCCCACGGGCTGGCCCTGGCCGCGATCTCGCTGGTCTCCGCGGCCCAGGTCGCGGCCGTCGCCGCCCTGCGCGAGACCGGCATCCTCTTCGTGATCGCCCTCACGTGGTGCACGGCCCGCAAGCCGACCAGAACGGCCGCGCTCGGCGCCGGAGTCATCTTCGCGGGCGTCGTCATTCTGGCGGTCACGTGAGGACGGGGAAGACCTCGGCGCCGGTACGGCCGGTGGCGGCCTCGATGAAGTCGACCGGGTCGGCCATGGCGGCCAGCACGGACGCCGTGAGCGCGAGCCCGCTGGGCGGCGCCGACGGCCGTACGCCCAAAGCCCGCTGCAGGTCGAGCAGGTGCACGGTCGCCTCGAGGATGCCGATGCTCAGCACCTCGTCGAGCCGCAGCCGGGCCAGGCCGAGGTAGTCGACGACCACGTCGCCGAGAGCGCGCGCCGCCTCGAGAGCCTGCGGCCCGACCTCGGCGCACGCCGCGATCATCTGTTCCGTCGTGTGCTCCCGGCCGTCGTCCACCGCCTTGTCGGCGGTCGACTGCCGCATCCGCGTGGCCAACCCGTCGGGCGCGTTGAAGTCGAGCAACAGCGCCGCCGCCGTGGGATGGGTCGGTGGCGTCTCGCGCTCCTGGGTCACGATGTACGCCAGCCAGCGCGGCCACGCCGAGGCATGGGCGAACAGGGCGCGGACGTCCCAGGGCGGCAGCCGGGTCGGCGTGGCCCACTGCTCCTCGGTGAGCGCCTCGCCCTGCGCGGCCCAGGCCTGCCACAGCGACCCGAGCGTGTCGGCGCGGTTCATGACGCGTGGACGCCGGCGACCGCGATCAGGCCGTCGGCGAAGGTCCGCCGCCAGTTCACGTAGTCGTGGCCGCCGGTGTACTCGGCGTACGAGACCGAGTAGCCCCGCCGGCGCAGCGCGTCCCGCATGGACCGGTTGACGTCGATCTGGCTCGGGCCCCCGCCGGGCGCGGACACGGTCTCGCGGATGCCGACGTCCAGATAGAACCGGATGTCGGCCGGCGGCCGCTGATCCACCTCGCGGATCAGGGCGCCCGAGTTGTCGCTCGGCCACCAGAAGCTGCCCGACTGCGCGATAACCGCGCCGAAGCAGTCGGGCGAGCGGAGCGCTATCCCGGCCGCGGCGAGGCCGCCTCGGGACACCCCGGCGATGACGTTCGCCCGGCCGTCGGCCCCGGCGCCCAGTTCGGCGCGCGCCCACGGCAACAGCTCGTCGGTGATGAAACGGGCGTGTTCGGAGCCCGGGGTCAGCTCGGCGTCGCGGGTGGCCGCGTAGTTGCTGACGAACAGGGCGACGACGGGCGGGATCTCGCCCGCCGCGATCAGGTTGTCGAGGATGGTGGGGATGCGCTGGACCGTCCGCGAGATCCAGCCGTCGAAGACGACCAGCACCGGCAGTCCCTCGGTCGGGATGCCGGCGGGCCGGTAGACCGCGACCGGCGGCGACAGCGGCGCGTCGACGATCGTCCCCGCCGGCACGCCGGGACGCGGTTCGATCCACGGCTCGCCGGGGGCGTCGGGCAGCGACAGCAGCGACAGCCAGGCGTCGGGGTCGTCCGGGTCGCCGGGCTCGCCCGGGAAGAACTCCCGATGCGGGTTGAGGACGTCGATGTGGCTCCGGCCCCGCCCGCGGTCGTCGGTCGGCAGGCCCTTCTCGCCGTCGTGCGCGATGCAGTAGATGGTGCGCAGGTCGGAGGGCAGCACCCGGGTCGCGTACCAGAGATCTGTGCCGGGCATCTGCTCGAGTTCGACGTCGAGCCCCCACCACACCCGTGTGCTGCGGGCCGGCCCTCGCCACAGGAACGTGACCAGGCGGGAATCGTCGCGCCAGGGCTCGACCAGCGGGGTGCCGTCCGCTGTCACCCGCTGCCAGAACTCGTCGAGGGAGGCGGGTTCGTCGAGCAACGCGGCGATCTGCGGACTCTGCACGGCGGCACTCCCGAAAGGGCGGAGGGTGAGCGATCCGCCACTGAGAGTTCCAACACGATCTATCGATGTCAAGGAAACGATCTACTTCGCGTACGCCGAGAGCCCGGCCAGCAGTGCCGTCAGTCCGGCTTTGGCGTCGGCGAACAGCATCGCGGTTCGGGGGTCGTTGTAGAGTTCGTTGTCGATGCCGGCGTAGCCGTGGCCCAGTGAGCGTTTGATGACGATCACGCTTTTGGCCCGGTCGACGTCGAGGATGGGCATGCCCGATACCGGGTTGCCGGGTCGTCGGGCGGCGGGGTTGGTGACGTCGTTGGCCCCGATGACCAGCGCTACGTCGGTGCGGGGGAAGCCGGGGTTGCTTTCCTCGAGGTCGGCGAGTTGCTCGTAGGGGGCGTTGGCTTCGGCCAGCAGTACGTTCATGTGGCCCGGCATGCGTCCGGCGACCGGGTGGATCGCATACGAGACCTCGACTCCGCGTGCGGTCAGCGCTTGTGCGAGGGCGACGGCTTCGTGTTGTGCCTGGGCGGCGGCGAGTCCGTAGCCGGGGACGATGACCACCCGTGCGGCATACGCGAGTTGGATGGCCGCGTCGTCGGCGGTGATCTCACGGACCGGCAACGACCCCGGCCCGGGCCCGGCTGTGGCTGTGATGGTGTCGCCGGT
>NZ_JAMQOL010000031.1:0-101378 GCF_023717965.1 Paractinoplanes hotanensis
TCTGTTTCGAGGACCGCCCGAAACCACCGATTCACCCGTGTCATCCCGAATCGGCTGTCATTCCTTGCTGAGATCAGTTCACTGCACGCTTGAACGTGACTCGCAACCTCAGATAAAAACGCGCCGCGTCCGCGTCGAGATCTTTTATCTCACGCCCGAGGGAGTTGGCGATTCGACCTTCGAGCGGCGGAAGCGGCGTGTTCACCATCGACTCGATCTCCCGCTCCGCTTGCTCGATGCCGGCGATCTGCCCGGCGACTCTCCGCAGATCGTCGATGACGCGCTGGCGCGACACCGGTGAACCATCGCGGTGAATGACCCCTTCTGCGGGAAGGTGACCGTTCTGGGGGCTTTCGCCGTAGCGGACCCCTCGACCCCATCGGTCGGCGAGCCCTTCGACAATCTGCGCCCAGAAATTTTGCATCTGGGTCCTGATCTGGATCTCCACCGGAACACCATCAGGGAAGACGATCAGGTGGACGGCCCGATAGCCGTGGCTCGGGATAATCCTGCGGTCGACGACTTTTGTGGGCACACCGGTCCACCGGTTGAAGTGAGCCTTGAGAAGCTCCACCAATTCGTCCTGCTTGGTCCAGCCGCCTTCGACGACCGTGCGGGCGCCGGCAAGATCTTGAACGCGCGCCAAGGCCATTCCCTTCTCGCGCCGGAGCTTCTCGATCAAGACGCTCCTGGTCTTCACCCGGGAGGTCGAGGAAAGACCGATGAGCGAAAGTTGTTCCTCCACCGTCACCAGGATCTCCTGGTACGCCCTCAGCACGGCATTGAGCTGCTGGAGATCCTCTTTGGCCGGTGGCTCATTGACGGCAATACGGTCGCCCAGCTTGTTCAATTGCTTCTTCGAGGACGGCAGAGGCACGCCGGAAAGCTACTCGCTTTGATTGATCTACCTCCATGGGGGTGCGGCCACCGAAATCCGTTTCATCCGGAGTCGCACTCCGGCAAAGGCGGTAGCGGATCGGGATCCGCTACCGCCGGTTCGATCACGGAGTCCAGAGGCCCGTCGCGATGGCCTTGGTCAAAGAGGCGTTGGCGTCGTCGCCGTCGAGCGACCACATCATGGCGCCGCCGAGGCCCTTGGAGCGGATCCACAGCGACTTCTGCAGCAGCACTGCCGGGTCGTCGTAGGTCCAGAACGTGGTGCCGTCGTAAAGCCAGGCGTGGCCCGACTTGAGGTCACGGTGGACCTTGAAACCGGGGAGCGTCCTGACCGTCTTGTAGTCCTCGGTGCCGGCGGCGAACTTGCCGGGGGCCGGTCCCGTGGCCGGGGCGAACAAGCCGTTCCTGCTGCCGGTCACGCCGGTCCAGCCTTGGCTGTAGTACGGCACGCCGAGGACGAGCTTCTGACGCGGGGCACCCAGCGACAGCCACTTGTTGATGGCAACTTCGGACGAGAAGTCGGGGTTGTCGGGAGCGCCCGCCGGCACGCGCAGGGCCGACTGCTGGTTGGTCCGCGCCTCCCACGAGCCGTGGAAGTCGTAGCCCTGAACCGTGGCGAAGTCGAGGTACTTGAAGATCTTGCCTTCGAAGCCGGCGTCGACCTTCACCGGCGCGGCCGGCAGGAAGGCCGTGAGGTCGTAGCGCTTCTTCGTGGTCCGGCTCAACGCGGACAGCTGCGCCCGGAACTCCTCGGTCAGCAGCGTGAAGTTCTGCTTGTCCTCGGGGCGGATGACGTTGCCGACCTCGCCGGAGGAGCCGGGCCATTCCCAGTCGAGGTCGATGCCGTCGAGGACCCCGGCCGCCACCCCGGCCGGCAGACCGGGCAGGTTGCCCTTGATCCACAGGTCCACGCAGGACGACACGAGCTTTTTGCGGGAGGCGTCGGTGAGGGCCGCGTCCGAGAAGTACTTCGAGCCGGTCCAGCCGCCCAGCGAGATCAGCACCCGCAGCTTCGGGTTCTTCTTCTTCAGCTCGGCGATCTGGTTGAGGTTGCCGCTGATGGGCTGACCGGCGACGTCAGCGACGCCGTCGACGCTGTTCTCGGCCGTGAACGGGGTCTGCCAGTCGGCCCAGGGGTCGGCCGAGACGCAGAGGCCGTCCGCGGTGACCGGGCCGAACGCGTAGTTGATGTGGGTGAGGCGGGACGCGGCGCCGGATTGCTGCACATCGGCGAGCTGGAAATCGCGACCGTAAATGCCCCACTGGGTGAAGTATCCGACCTTGACATATGATTTTGCGCTTGCTTGTGCGGGTGTCGCTACGGCCGTCGATGCCACCGCGGCGACGGCCGCCGCGGCGATGAGACGGCGGGTCAGAACACGCATGAGCCCTCCGGGGCGAAACGTTGAACAAAGTTTCCTAATTGAGGAAGCTAAACGTCTCGGCCCCGGGAGGCAATGGGTCAGCGCAGATGCGCCGTTTCGTTCACCGAGCGCACCGCGATGTTGCCGTCGGGCCAGGCATCCATCGTGGACACCCCTGCCGTGTCGAGGTACAGCCGGTGCAGGAAGGCGTCCGACGCCGCCAGCGCGTCCCGCAGGATCAGCTTGATCGGCGAGACGTGCGAAACCACCACGACAACCCCACCGGCGTACGTCTGAAGGACCGTCGCCATCGCGCCGCGCACCCGCTTCGAGACCGCCTGGAACGACTCGCCACCCGGCGGCGCCACGCTCGTCGAGCCGAGCCACGCCTCCATCTCGCGCGGCCACTGCTCCTGCGCCTCGGCGAAGGTGAGCCCCTCCCAGACCCCGAAGTCGACCTCGATCAGGTCGTCGACGACCGTGACGGGCACCCCGCCGACCTCGGCCGAGATCAGTTCCGCCGTACGCACGCAGCGGCTCAACGGCGAGCTGACGATCGCCGTGACGTCGCGGGCGAGGCCCGCCACCCGCCCGCCGGCCGCCATCGCCTGCGCCTCGCCCTGTTCGGAGAGCGGCACGTCACCCCGGCCCGAGTAGCGGCCCTGGCTGGTCAGCGTGCTCTCGCCGTGACGCACCAGGATCAGCCGGGTCGCGTCGTCGAGCGACGGCGGCGCCCAGGACTTGGGAGCGGCCGGCGTGATCACCTCGGGAACGACGCGGTCGGCCACCGGCTTGCCCGCGGCCTCGTCCATGGCCCGGTTGGCCAGCGCGTCGGCCGCCTTGTTGCGCTCGCGCGGGATCCACTCGAACGTGACCTTGCCGATCCGCGCCACCAGCTGGGCCGCCTCGGCCGCGAGGGGACGCAGACCGGCGTTCTTGATCTGCCAGCGTCCGGACATCTGCTCGACCACGAGCTTGGAGTCCATCCGCACGGCGACTTCGGTGGCGCCCAGTTCGAGGGCCGCCTTGAGCCCCTCGATCAGGCCCGTGTACTCGGCCACGTTGTTGGTGGTGACGCCGAGCGACCCCTGCCGCTCGAGCAGCACCTGGCCGTCCGTGTCGAGCACGACCGAGCCGTACCCGGCCGGCCCCGGATTCCCCCGCGACCCCCCGTCCGCCTCGACCACAACCCTCAGTGCTTCCATGCTTCGCCCCTCATGCAGCGCCAAGATGACGACACCTTGCCTCCGCTGCGCTCCAGCAAGACGCCGCCGCGCCAATTCGAGGGCTCATAGTCCCGATTCCTTGGTGCGGACCATGATGCGGCGGCACTCCTCGCAGCGGACCACGTCGTCGGGCTCGGCCGCCTTGACCCGAGCCAGGTCGGCGCCGTAGAGCTCGATGCGGCAGCCACCGCAGCGGCCGGACTGGAACAGCGCGGCGCCCAGGCCCGACTCGAGCCGGATCTTGTCGTACAGCCCGACCAAGTCGGCCGGCAGGTCGGCGGCCAGCGGGCCGCGCGACGACGTCTTGAACTCCTGCTCCTTGGTGATGTCGGCCAGCGCTTCGTCCCGCCGCCGCTCGGCCGCCTGGCGCCGCTCGTTCGCCGCGTTCAGCCGGCCCTGCACCTCGGACAGCGCCGCGTCGGCGGTCTCCCGCTGCTCCATCAGCTCGAGCTCGGCGTCCTCGAGTTCGCCCTGCCGCCGGTTGAGCGTGGCCAGCTCGTGCTGCAACCCCTCGATCTCGCGCAGCGCGCCGCCGGCGTCGAGCCGCTGCTGGTCACGGTCCTTGCGGGCCCGCACCTGCTCGATGTCCTTCTCGAAGCGGCTGATGTCGCGGTCGAGGTCGTCCACCGCGACCTGGGCCCGCACCCGCTCGTCCTCGAGCGCGGCGAGCTCCCGCTGCACGGCTTCGATCTCGGCCAGCTCGGGCAGCGACTTGCGGCGGTGGGCGAGCTGGGCGAGGGCGGTGTCGACCGCTTGCAGGTCGAGCAAGCGGCGCTGGGCATCCGGCGAGGCCTTCACAGCAGGGGCTCCTTCTTTTCGGGAATGTCCCTGGCGTGCACGGTCCAGGGGTCGGTGTCCACATCAGACACGATGATTTCGGCGCCGGACTCCGCGCGCAGCCAGGCCGCGACGTCGTCGAGCCACGGGCGCTCGGTGGCCCAGTGTGCGACGTCGAGCAGCGCGGGCCCGCCCTCGGCGAGGTGCTCGCTGGCGGGATGGTGGCGAAGATCGGCACAGAGGTACGCGTCGACGCCGGCCCGAGCCGCGTCGCCCAGGAACGAGTCGCCCGCGCCCCCGCAGACGGCGACCGTACGCAGCACCCGCGACGGGTCGCCGGCGGCCCGGATCCCGCCCGCAGTGGTGGGCAGCCGCACCGCCGCGAACCCGGTGAACTCGGCCAAATCCATCGGTTCGGCCAGGTCGCCGATGCGCCCGACGCCGCGGCCCTCACCGGCGGCAGCGCCCGTGGCCGGCACGAGGGGCCGCAGGTCGCGCAGGCCGAGCCGGGCCGCGAGCGCGTCGGACACGCCCGGCCGGGCCACGTCGGCGTTGGTATGCGCGCAGTACAGCGCGACGTCCTGGCGGATCAGCCGGTGGATGATCCGGCCCTTGTACGTGTCGGGCGCGATCGATGAGACCGGCTTCAGCAGCAACGGGTGGTGGGCGACGATCAGGTCGGCCCGCTCGGACAGCGCCTGGTCGACCGTCTCGGGCACGCAGTCGACGACGCACAGGATCCGCCGGACGGGGTGCTCGAAGTCGCCGAGCACGAGTCCGACCCTGTCCCACGACTCGGCCCAGTCACGGGGATAGCGCCGGTCGAGGGCGCTGACCACGTCGAGGACGGTGGGGGCGGCGGCGGTGTCGGTCACGGCCGCCAACTCTATCGGGCCGCTCCGGCGGAATCGGCAGGACAGGCCTACGCCGGTTCGGCCCGGCTGCCGCTGCTCATGCTCACCGGGCTGCTGACCGCCTGGAGGGCGCGCCGCCAGGGGAACTGGCCCCGAAAACGATCGGTTTGCCCGGGTCCACCGAGCCGGCAGACGTCCTCGCCGTACAGAACGTGCACGCCCCAGTCGCGCAGCCGGGCCAGGCTCTCGTGCAGCGCCGGATGCAGGGCCATGACCTTGTTCGTGTACGGGACCACGGCCGTGGGCACGCCGTAGCCGTAGCCCTCAATCAGCAGGCCGAGAACCAGGGTGTCGGTGATCCCTGCGGCCCATTTGTTGACGGTGTTGACCGTGGCGGGCGCGACGATCATCGCGTCGGCCGGCGGCAGCACGTCGGGGTCACCGGGGCTCTTGTAGTAGGTGCGTACCGGATGACCGGTCTGTGCCTGGAGTGCGGCCACGTCGACGAACTTGCGCCCGTCGGGAGTCGTGATCACGCACACCTCCCAGCCTTCCTGCTGGGCCAGGCCGACCAGGATGCCGACGTCGCGGGCCATGGGCGAACCGCAGACCAGGACGTACAGCACACCACCGGGCGCGGCGTTACCGATCGTCACGAACCCACCTCATACACCGACTCCCATCTGCTCGGCCAGCTCCGCTATCGGAGCCGGCGGAGTGCCCCGCGTCCGGCGGAGCACGTCGGAAAGCACCTCGTGCGCGAGCGGGCGGCAACGGATCTCGGACGGGGCGAGCCGGTCGCCCTCGAGCAGCATCTCGCTGGCCTTCTCGATGTTGCCGATCTGCGTGTAGCCACGGGCGATGTCCAGGAAGTGGTGCGCCCGGCGTTCCGGCAGCAACGCGTTGAAGCCGACGACATCGATCTTCTCGTGCGTGTCGACCGCGGCCCGGCCGTCGCCCAGTTCGACCGCGGCCGCGCAGCGGTGCAGCTGGACGTTGGTGGGGCCGAAGCTGGTCCAGTAGTGGTTGAAGTCGCCGCCCAGTTCGAGCGACGCCTGCTCGGCGCCGCAGAGCAGGTCGCGCACGGTCGCGCTGTCGCCGATGCGTGCCGCCGCCATCGCACCGTTGAGCAGCAACATGCCGTACACCGACAGGCGCTCCCCCCGGTGCGCCGGCTCGTGCACGGGCGCCAGCCGGTTCGCGATGTTGACGTTGACCTCGAGCGCGGGACGGACCCGGCCCAGCGCCAGCAGCGCGCTGCCGACCCGGAAGCTGGCCAGACCGGCCAGCAACTGGTCGCCGGCCCGCTGCGAGACGGCGATCGAGCGGTCGGCCGCCAGCCACGACAGCTCGTGCTCGCCGACCTTGCGCAGCGCGGACGACGCGATCTGGTAAACCTGGCCCAGCAGGTGGGCCGCGTCCTTGGCGTCGGCGCCGGTCGCGTACGCGCTGTCGGCCGCCTGGGCGTCCCGCAGCAGCTTGGGCAGCATGCGGGCCAGCACCCCGTACTTGGCGTGCTGATAGGTCAGCCAGGCGTGGCTGACTGCCTTGTGCATCTCGGCCAGCGGCGGCGAATGTGGCACCGCTTGGAAAAACGCACTCATCTGGTCATAACGCTCCAGAGCGGCGCGAATCTCCTCAACTTCGACCTGGTCGATGCAGTTCTGGGTCTCCGGCCGGCGTTCCACATCCTTGCCCAGCAACAGCTGGACATCGACCTGAAGCACGTCGGCGATCTCGTAGACGACTGAGAACTTGTCGAGCCGGCGGACTCCCCGCTCCACCTTGTCGACCCAGCTCTTGGACTTTCCCAGCCGGTCCGCGAAGACCTGCTGGGACATCTTGCGTCGGCCGCGCCAATAGGCGACGCGGCGGCCGATCGGCAGCTCGTCCACGGTGCCTCCCCCGACTCGCCGGCGACCCCCGCCGGCAAGCCCTTGTGTCAACTCGCAGTCTGAACCCGCCACGTGTGCGAACGTCGCACAGCGTGTGTGATCGCCTGCTAACCGATGCTCTTAGTTTTGCCCGCAACTTGCAAAGGGTGGATCTGACGAAATCAACGAGGTGTGTCGTGCTTGGATACGGCGTCTCCGGCTGATATGGCGGCGGACCACCTGGATCGGGATTCATCGAGCCGTGCAGTGGACAGCGCATCGACCGTTCGTACCGCCGGCGATGATTGATCGTCGGCGTCCGCGCCGGGGCGGATGACGTAGTCGCCGCACAGTCGATCCGCATGTCGAGTGACACCGTAGTGTGCCGGAGGGTGACGGTCGAGTCACTCAGACGGATGAATCCCGCTTGGGCCGGGCCCGGACGTGGATGCGGGCGCCCTGACTGTCGAAGATCGACAGGAACTCGACCGCCTTGCCCTCGGCGCTGCCGAACCAGTGCGGCACCCGGGTGTCGAACTCGGCCGCCTCGCCCGCCGGCAGCACCAGGTCGTGCTGGCCGAGGACCAGGCGCAGGCGGCCGCTCATCACGTACAGCCACTCGTAGCCCTCGTGCGACTTGGGGTCGGGGTCCTGCCGCTGCCCGGCCTCGATGATGTGCTTGAACGCCTGCGGGCCGCCCGGATTGCGGGTCAGCGGCAGGATCGTCTGGCCGAACCGCTGGATCGGACGGGCGTACACGCGGGGATCGCCGGTCGGTGGCGCGCCGACCAGCTCGTCGAGCGGCACCCGATACGCCCGGGCCAGCGGCAGCAGCAGTTCGAGGGTGGCCTTGCGCTGCCCCGACTCGAGCCGGGACAGCGTGCTCACCGAGATGCCGGTGGTGTCGGCCAGCGCCGTCAGCGTGATGCCGGCGTCGCGCCGCAGGGCCCGCAGCCTCGGCCCGACCTCCCGCAGAACGTCCTCGTTATTTGCCGTCATGGCAAAGAAGTTTCTCGTATCCGGGAAAGCTTGGCCACCATGGGGACATGACCTACGACGTGATTGTTATCGGGGGCGGACCGGCCGGGCTCAGCGGCGCGGTGGCCCTGGGACGGGCGTTGCGCTCGGTGCTGGTGATCGACTCCGGCCAGGGCCGGAACGCCCCCGCCGAGGGCATCCACAACTTCCTGACCCGCGACGGGATGAGCCCGGCGGAGTTCCGCGCGGCCGGGCGGGCCGAGGTGGAGAAGTACGGCGGACGGGTGATCGACGGGGAGGTGGTCTCGGCCGTGCCCGGCTTCGAGGTCGCCCTGGCCGACGGCTCGGTCCACCGGGCGCGGCGCCTGCTGGTGACGGCGGGGGTAGTCGACCTGCTGCCGGACGTGCCCGGACTGGCCGAGGGCTGGGGCTCGACCGTGCTGCACTGCCCCTACTGCCACGGCTACGAGGTGCGCGGCAAGGCGATCGGCGTGATCGGGATGCCGGGCGAGGAGCAGACCGGCCACAAGATGCGGCTGTGGAGCCAGTGGAGCCCGGACGTGCGCCTGCTGGAGCTGGACAGGATCGCCGCGGTCGAGCCCGGCGGCGTCCGGATGACCGACGGCAGCCTGGTGGCACGGGACTACCTGGTGGTCACCACCCGGATCGAGGCCCGCGCCGGGTTCCTCGGCACGCTCGGGCTCGAGGCCGTCGAACACCCGATGGGCATCGGCACGTACGTGCCCGCGACCGACCCGACCGGACGCACCGCGGTCGACGGCGTCTGGGTGGCCGGCAACGTCGCCGATCCGATGGCCCAGGTGATCAGCGCGGCCGCCGCCGGCCTGACCGCGGGCGCGATGATCAATGCTGACCTGTTGCCGCCAGCTCCCGATAAGCCGTGATCACCGCGGCCGTACGGTCGGCCAGCTCCGGTCCGGCCCCGTCCACCGGCGCCGGCTGCTGGTCGGCCAGGCCGGACAGCACCAGCTCGGCCTGCCGGGCGGTCTCGCCGATCTCGCGCTCGCGCAGGAAGGCCTCGCCGACCAGCGCCGTCCGGTCGAGGCTGCGCAGGATGCGGTTGGCCTGCCCGCCGGTCTCGAGCCACAGCTCGTCGGCGCGCTCCCGCTGAGCGGCCAGGGCCAGGACGGCCGGGCTGTCGGCGGGGACGTCCTGATCCCGTACGCCGGCGATCTCCGCCCGCAGGCGGCGGAGCTCCTGCCGGCGTACGAGCAGACCGCCCAGCTCGTCGAGGGCGCCGGTCAGGGAGCGGTCGGCCAGCCCGGGATCGATCATGCCGGGCAGGCCGGGCCAGGTGCGGCGGATGCGGCGGGAGACGCCGACAGCCCGGCGGAAGACGGCTCGCTCCTGCTCCGCCCACAGGACGTGGACGCCCTCGCGGGCCGGGATCTCGAACGAGGCGGCGTGCGCGGCACGGTGCTGGCGCTGCCAGACGGCGGCGACGGCGGCCAGCGATGCGGCCAAGGGCAGCCACCAGAGCACGCCCACGGCGTAGAGAGCAGCCGAAACGGAGATCAGCGCGAGACTCAGGCGGGACGCGGAGGCCACCCGGGCCGCCCGGTCGGCGCCGCTCGGGTCGACGGGGACGACCTCGGTCACCGAACCGGCGCTGTGCCGGACGGCACGACCGGTGCGCAACCTCAGGGCGTACGGGGAAATGACGGTTTTCTCGGCATCCATGCCGATGTGCAGTTCCGCCGGCATGCGCCCTCCGCCTTCCGGGATTGCTGTGGTCGCAGGGCGGGCCCGATCGCCGGGGGGATGCCGACCGGGGCCCGCCCACCGGCGGGACATCCCGCCGGCACTCTCAGCAATCGGTGATCGGGCGGGCTGGTTGAGAATCCGCTCGGGTGCGAACCGGGTGCCCGTTCCGCGGCGCCGGCCGCCCGGGCCGGTCCCCCGATGGAGATCGGGGTAGCCTCGCGGCGTGGATGCGGTCGACCTGGTGCTGCGCAAGTTCGACGGACGGCCGCACCGCCAGGTGACGGGCCGCCTGCTCGGCGAGGACGCGTACGGCACCTGGCTGGGCACTCCGCGCGGCACCGTCGTCACCTACCACTACGGCGCCCGCCCCCTCGGGCGCACCAAGGTCTCGGCTGTGCGGCTGCTGCCCGCCGAGAAGTGGTGGATGGCGATGTTCCTGGCCGAACCGGCCAAGCGGGAGATCTACTGCGACGTGATCACCCCGCTCCGGTGGACCGGCCCGGCCGAGATCACCGTGATCGACCTCGACATCGACCTCGTGCGCTACCGCGACCACCGGGTCGAGGTGGAGGACGAGGACGAGTTCGAGCAACACCGCCTCGAGATGGGTTACCCGCCCGAGATCGTCGAGGGGTCGCTGAGCGGCGCGGCCTCGTTGCACGAGGCCCTCGTCCGCGACGACGAGCCGTTCGCCTCGCACTACCGCCGCTGGCTGACCCGGGTGGACGGGTGACGGACCCCGTACGGGCGGCGATCGCCGAGGAGCGGCGCCGGGTGGCCGACCTGGTCGACTCGCTGAGCCCGGCCCAGCTCGAGACGCCCAGCCTGTGCGGCGCCTGGACCGTCCGGCAGGTCGCCGGGCACCTGGTGGCCGCGGTCGAGGCGACCCGCGGGGCGATGTTCTCGGCGATGCTCCGCAGTGGATTCCGGCTGCACCGAGCCAACGCGCTGCTCGCCGTCGAGGTGGCCGCGCAGCCGCCGGCCGTGCTGGCCGACGCGCTGCGCCGCCGGGCCCACGACGACTTCCGGCTGCCGATCGTGGGCTATCCGGGCCAGCTCACCGACCTGCAGGTGCACGGGCAGGACATGCGCCGGCCGCTCGGGCTGCCGCACGGGCTCACGCTCGACCACGTCCGGATGTCGCTGGACTTCCTGACCAGCGGGCGGGCAGCCGGTTTCACCCCGCGCCGCCGACCGGCCGGGCTGCGCCTCGAGGCCACCGACCTGGACTGGGCGTACGGAGCGGGCGCGCTGGTCAGCGGGCCGGCCGAGGCCCTCATGATGGCGCTCACGGGACGCGCCCAGGTGCTCGGCGAGATCGACGGTCCGGGCGTCCGCGTGCTGGCCGCCCGGATCACCTGAGGCCGCCCGCCCGCCACCGCCGAAAACTGTCGGAGGGTAGCCCTAATGTCACCGCCATGAATGACACCGCCCTCCAGTCATCCCCCATCACCCTCGACCGGCGGCTCGTGCTCGGCGAGATCGACTATCAGGTCACCGCCTTCCCCACCGACGACCACCGCATCGACCTCTGCATCGTGAGCAGCGACGGCGACGGTCACGTGGTCAGCGAGATCAGCGGCGGCATCTCCCCGGCCGACCTGCCCACGCTCACCGACGTCCTCACCTCGACCCTGGCCGGCCTGATCGCGATGACCCAGCCGCCACCGTCGCCGGCCCCTTCGGGCCCCCCGCCCGACCAGCGCGACCGCCACCCCAACCAGGGCGCCCGCTGGACCACGGCCGACGACGAACGCCTGGTCGCGCGCCATCGGGCGGGCGCCCGCCCGCGCGAGCTGATGGCCGAGTTCGGGCGCAGCGAAGGCGGCATCCGGGCCCGGCTGGAAATCCTCGGCGAGCTGCCACCCAGCGGTCGCCGGCGGTTCGCCGGCGAATCCCCCGCCGGTGCCGGCTCCGCCGCTTCAACCGAGTCCGCCGACTGACAGTCGGTGGGGCCGGGCCCGGCGCACGGGCCCGGCCCCACCGATGCCACCACCTCCGGAGCGGCCGCCGGCCAACGGCCGTCCCCCGCTGGTGACGCGCCGGCGCGGTCGGCCGGTCCCGGGCGGGCGTGTGCCCGCGACCGGCCGCCGCTCCGGCGCCGTCCTATTCGCCGCCGGCCGGTTCGCTGCCGACCGGCACGCCGGCCACCGGCACGACCAGGTTCCGGCGCGGGCCGGCCAGGCACGCCTCGACCCGGAGGATCTGCCCGTGGGTGAACATGAACATCGCCACGTCGTCGGTGTAGTCCATGTAGTTCATGAACATGTCGCCGTCCGGCACGTTGTTGCAGGTGATCGACGGAAAAGTGGGCGTGCCGAAGTTCTGGCCGGACTGGTTGGGCGTGTCCGCCACGAAGTCGGTACCGCTGCACCCGGTGCCGTCGTCGCCGCCGATGTGGAAGAGGTTGAGCCAGTGGCCGATCTCGTGGGTGGTGGTCCGCCCCAGGTTGAAGGGCGCGGCCGCCGTCCCGGTCGTGCCGAAGCCGGTGTGGGTGATCACCACGCCGTCGGTGGCCGGCGGCCCGCCGGGGAACTGGGCGTAGCCGAGCAGACCGCCGCCCAGCTGACAGACCCAGACGTTGAGGTAGCGGTCGGCCGGCCACGCGTCGGCCCCACCGCGGGCGGTGAACTTGACCGCGTCGTTGTCCGAGAAGGAACGCACGTCGGTGCGCCGCCGGGTGACGCCCGTGGTGGGGTTGCCCTCCGGGTCGACGCTCGCCCGCCGGAACTCGAGGCGCGCGTCGGCGACCAGGCCCTGCCACACCTTCGGCACACCCTTGAGGTCGGCGTTCGCGGCCCGGAAGTCCTCGTTGAGCACGGCGATCTGGGTGTCGATCTGCTCCTCCGAGAGGTTCTGCTCGTCGGTGTTGTGCACGACGTGCACGACCACCGGGATCGTCACGACCTCGGCCCGGCTGGGCTGCTCCTCACCGGTCGCGAAGGCGAACGCGAGGTTTTCGATGGCGGCCCGGTTGAGCCGGTAGTTCAGGCTTTCGTTCAGCAGGCGGCGGTGCACGTCCTCGCTGCCGCAGCGGCGCCGCGCCGGGGTCTCGACGATGTCGGCGGTGTCCATCGGGCCTCATCTCCTCGCGCTATTTTCGGATCCTCAGCACCTGCTCGTCGTGCGCGACGATGTGCAGCACGCGACTCCCCGCGCCGGCCCGCACGCGCAGGGCGCCGCCCTCCCCCGGCTCCCAGCTGCCCTGGCTCGCGGCGGCCCGGTCGGCCGGCCCGGCGGCATACTCCAGATAGCCGCCCCCCGGCCGGAACTCGACGCTGGGCCGCGGCGCCCGGCTGGGCGGGAAGGCGAACTCGGCCGGCCGGTAGACAGCCTGATCGTCGGTGTCCTCCTCGAAGGAGCGGTACCACCGCCGGTAAAGATCCGGCGAGATCTCTGGCATGCTCCGCAACCCTTCGAACGGTGCCTTTGGTGGTGGCCAGGGTGACAGCATCACCGCTGGTGGGCCCGCCTGCGTCCGTGATCCGACACCGTTTCGGACGAACGACCGATGACCCTTGCCGAGGGTGGCGCGCACCGTCGAGCGATGAGCTGGAACCCGCGCACCGCGCACCGCGTGGCCGCGATCGACGCCTACCGCTTCCCCGCGGCCGTGCGCCAGCGCCTCGCGTCCGAACACGACAGCCTGTCCCAGGCCGGCCTCGACCAGGTCGAGTCGGCCACCCGCCAGTGGTTCCGCCTGGCCGCCCGCCATCCGCGGGCCAAGCTGACCATGCCTTCGCTGATCGCCGCCGCACTGTGGACCGAGTTGTCCCGCCAGGCCACCGAATACGCCGCCTTCTGCACCGAGGCCTTCGGCCGCGCGTCGCTCGACGGGCCTTCCCCATCCGGGCCGACAGCACCGGCTTCCCCATCCGGGCCGACAGCACCGGCTTCCCCATCCGGGCCGACAGCACCGGCTTCCTCATCCGGGCCGGCCGCGCTGGCCGACACGTTCCGGTTCGCCCGGCAGGACGAGAACTGCGGTCCGGCCGCGCTTCCCCTGCTCTTCCGGATCGACCAGCAGCTGGCGATCCGCGGCGGCTACCGCTACCTGGCCGACTGCGGCGGCCGAGGCACCTGCTACGACGTGCCCGGCGCCGTCTGCCTGCAACACCTCAAGGGCCACGGCCGACTGCTCCGCGGCCGCAACCGGTTCGGCCCGCCCCCACCCGGCAACTCCGGCCCCGCCGGCGGAGGCATGGCGTGTGGAGGCGGTTGCGGCTCGTCGTAATGCGTTGCGGCCACGGCCGACGAGCGGCCAGGCTGCGGGGCGTGACGAAATCTGTGATCGAGGTCTTCGACCGCGTCGCCGAGCGCTACGACGACGTCCTGCCGTTCTTCTCCGAGTTCGGGCGGCTCACCGCTCGGCGGTTGCCCGAGCCGCAGCCCGGCGGTCGCCTCCTCGACATAGGAACGGGAAGAGGCGCGATCGCCGTCCCGGCGCGGGAGCGCGGATACGAGGTCACAGCGGTCGACGCGGCGCCCGGCATGGTCGCGCGGCTGCGACAGGAACAACCAGGCCTGGACGCGCGACTGATGGACGCCGCCCGGCTCCAGTTCCCCGACGAGTCGTTCGACGTGGTCACCGCCGGCCTGGTCATGCACCTCGTGGACGACGCGGCAGCGGTCGCGCGCGAGGTGCGGCGAGTCCTGCGCCCGGGCGGACTGTTCGCATTCACGACCCCGGGCCGGGTGCCCGAGGGGTTCGAATTCGCCGACGGCGCCAACGAGCTGTTCGGCGAGTTCGCCCGGTACCTGCCGCCGCAGGGCAGCATGGGCGCGCCGTTCGACGAGGTCGACACGCTGACCGAAGCCGGGTTCGTGCCCGTGCGGCACACAGATCTCAGGCTGGAGCTGCCCGTCCCGACGCCGAGACCCTCTGGCAGTGGTTCCAGACGCACGGCACGCGCAAATACTTCGACGATCTGCCGCCCGGGCGCCGCGACGAGTTCCGCCGCCGGCTGATCGACGACCTCGAAAGTCGCCGCCGTCCGCTGCTTCTGCGACGGTACGCGTGGCTGCACGAGGCCCGGAAAAGCGATTGATCATGATGCGACGATCGAGCGCATGAAGAAGATTCCCACGCTGTTCCTGCGGGACCCCGACAACCGAAAGCGCCTGCTGCCCGAGGTGCACCCCGGCTGCGGCTGGGTGCTCGCCGGCGAAGGAGTCGCAACCCGCAAGTACGACGGCACGTGCGTGCTGCTCGACGAGGCAGGCGTGTGGTGGGCCCGGCGCGAGGTCCGCCCCGGCCGCACCCGCCCGCCCGGCTACCGCGCGGTGATGACCGACGAGGTCACCGGCAAAACGGTGGGCTGGGAACCGATCGCACAGTCGTCCTACGCCCGCTACCACGCCGAGGCCCTCGAGTCGGACCGCCGCGCCTTCAAGCCCGGCACCCACGAGCTGATCGGCGAGAAAATCAACGGCAACCCCGAGTCCGTACGCGGCCACGCCCTGGTGGCCCACGCCGAAGCCGACCGCTTCGACGTCCCCACAGACTTCGCCACCCTGCGCGACTGGCTGCTGGCCCACCCACACTACGAGGGCATCGTCTGGCACCACCCAGACGGCCGCCGAGCCAAGCTCAAGCACCGAGACTTCGCCCTGTCCCCGACAGACGCCCCGATCCTCATGATGTGACTGTCCACGCCCGCCCCGGCTTCGTCCGCACATTCCTGGCCGTATTCATCACGCTGATGGTCATGGACGCCCAGGTCGACCAGGACAGCCCCGCCGCCGGAGCCGCCGTCTACGCAGCTCTACTACTCGACCTCACCGCGAAGTTCACGATTGCGGGTAGGCCTCGACCGCCTGACGGCTGGCCCGACGTTCGGGGGCCCGAGGAAGTATGGGCGACGTCGGAGATGAAGTTCGCCTGAGATCGAGTCGCCGCCAGGCCGCCTGGCCGCCTGGCGCGACCAACGCGACGTGGGGTTTCCGGGGGCTCGGCCCCCGGAGCAGAAATGACGAGGCGGCCGGTCCGCGCTTTCCGCGGACACACTTCGCCCCGCCTCGTGGGCGCGGTAGGTTTCGAACCTACGACCCCTCGCTTGTAAGGCGAGTGCTCTCCCACTGAGCTACGCGCCCGGCATGGCCGGAGTGGCCATCGTACCCAAAGTCAGCTGGGCAGGTCGGCCAGGGCCGCGCGCCAGGCTTTCTGGTCTCGGGGGTCGCCCGGGCCCAGCATCTCGGCGAAGCGAATTGCGCCGTCGCGGTCGATGAGGAACGTGCCGCGGTTGGCCATGCCGCCGCCGTCGTGGAAGACGCTGTAGGTCTGGGCTACCTCGCCGTGCGGCCAGAAGTCGGCCAGCAGCGGGAAGTCGAAGCCTTCCTGGGTGGCCCAGACCTTGTGGGCGTAGACCGAGTCGACGCTCACGGCCAGGACCTGCACCCGGTCGTTCTGGTAGGCGGGCAGGTTGTCCCTGATCTCCGCCAGTTCGCCCTGGCACGTGCCGGTGAACGTGAAGGGGTAGAACACCAGCAGGACGGCCTTGCGGCCGCGGAATTGCGACAGGCGTACGGGCTGGTTGTTCTGGTCCTTCAGGGAGAATTCCGGCGCGGCGGCGCCGACGGGCAGCGGCATGGGGACAAGCCTAACCGGGCCGGCGCCCCGGGGGCGCCGACCGGTCCGACTCAGGGCAGCGAGCTACTTCTTCTTGTTGCCCCTGGGGGTGACCAGCCGGGCGCCGGTCCAGTCCTTGCCCGCGTTGACCGTCGAGGTCTGCTGCAGACCGGCCGTGGGGGCCGATTCGCTGATCTCGCTCGGTTCTACGTGGTTGTCCCGCCCGGCCTTGGGGGTCAGCAGCCACACCACGCCGTTGTCGGCGAGGGGGCCCAGGGCGTCGGTGAGAATTTCGAAAAGGTCACCGTCACCGTCGCGGTACCACAACAGCACCGCGTCGACGACCTCGTCGGTGTCTTCGTCGACCAACTCGCCGACACGTTCGGTCAGGGCGTCACGGAGGTCTTCGTCGACATCGTCGTCGTAGCCCATCTCCATGACCACCATGTTCGGCTCGAAGCCGAACCGGTCCGCCAGGCTGCGTACGCCGTCGGCCTGACCAGCGGTCGCGCTCACTGTCTAAGTCCTCCTAGCTGTCAATTCTGTAAACCTGTTGGGTAGTCCACACACTCCCGGGCCCCAGCGCAAGTGGCGCACCGAGTGTGAGGCAATTTACCGTGCCAGCAGGGCGTGGGCACCCTGTGTGATCGCATCCTCCCCCACCAGCACATGCTGTGCTGCCGGACCCAGGGGAATCAGCGAATCAGCCGATGCGATACGGCGGGCCGCTCCGACGAAACCGCCGTCCACCAGGGCCGCCAGAACACCCTCGCCGACGCCGCCGGAGCGGCGCGTCTCGTCGACGATGAGCACGCGGCCGGTGGCGGCGGCCTCGCGGACGAGGTCGTTGACGGGCAGCGGATTCAACCAGCGGAGGTCCACCACTCGGGATCCGTAGCCCTGTTCGGCGAGCTTCGCGGCGACGCGGAGCGACATGCGCACCCCGTTGCCGTACGTGATGATGGTCAGATCGGTGGCGCTGCCGACCGGGTACGTGCGGGCGCGGCCGATCGGCACGTGCTCGGTGGCCCAGGCGCCCGGGCCCGCGTACGGGGCCAGCCATTCGTTGTCGCCCTGCTGGTGCAGGTCGCGGGTGTGGTAGAGCGCGATCGGCTCGAGGAAGACGCAGACCGTGCCGTCGGCGGCGGCCGAGGCCAGGCAGGAGCGCAGCATCGGCGCGGCGTCGCTGGGCCGGCTGGGCACGGCGAGGACCAGGCCGGGGATGTCACGCAGCACGGCCACCGAGTTGTCGTTGTGGAAGTGCCCGCCGAAGGCCTGCTGGTAGGCGAGCCCGGCGACCCGCACGACCATCGGGTTGCGGTAGGCCCCGGACGAGAAGAACGACATCGTGGCCGCCTCGCCGCGCAACTGGTCCTCGGCGTTGTGCAGGTAGGCCAGATACTGAATTTCGGGTACCGGGAGCTGCCCGTCCAGCCCCGCGCCGAGGGCCAGCCCGAGGATCGTCGTCTCGTCGAGCAGGGTGTCGAACACCCTTTCCTCGCCGAACCGCTCCTGCAGGTGCTTCGTGACCCCGTACACGCCGCCCTTGCGCCCCACGTCCTCACCGAAGACCTGGACGCCCGGGTGGTAGGCCAGGGCGTCGGTGAGCGTGGCGTTGATGGTCTGGGCGAGCGTGAGCGGCCCGGACTGCTCGGGCAGCTTGCCGCCGAAGGCGCGGGAGCGGGCGGCCGCGCCGGGGCCGAGGGCGCGCGAGGCGACCTCGGTGATCTCGTGGGCGGCACGCAACGGGCGGCGCGGGGCGAGCGGGGCGACGATCTCGGCCACGTTGGCCAGCTTGGGCTCGCCGAGCACCTCCTCGGCCACCTTGCGCACCTGCCAGCCGACCTCGTCGTAGCGGGTGACCACCTCTTCCGGGGTGAGCAGGCCGGCCTCGACCAGCAGCCGGGCCGTGCCGATGAGGGGGTCGCGGGCCAGGTCGGCGTTGATCTCGTCGGTGGTGCGGTAGGCGACCTCGGCGTCGGCGCCGGCGTGTCCCATGAGCCGTACGGCCGAGAGATGCAGCACAGCGGGCCGGCGTTCCCGGCGCACGAAGCCCGCGGCCTCGCTCGCCGCGTCGTAGGTGGCCGCGAGGTCGCAGCCGTCGGCCGCCGAGTAGCGCAGCCCGGGACGTGATCCGAGCATGGCCGCCAGCCAGCCGTCGGGCGTGGGCACGCTGATCCCGAGCCCGTTGTCCTCGCAGATCAAGAGCAACGGCAGGCGTACGCCCGAGTGCTCGAACCAGCCGGCCGAGTTCAGCGCCGCGGTCGCCGTGGCGTGGTTGGCCGAGGCGTCGCCGAAGGACGCCACCGCGATCGCGTCGCGCACCCACCGGCTGTCCGAGCGCGACCGGGACAGCGCGTGGGCCAGCCCGACCGCCCGCGGCAGGTGCGACGCCACGGTGGAGGTGGTCGGGATGATGTTGAGGTCGGCGCTGCCGAAGACCTTGTGGCGGCCGCCGGCGATCGGTTCGCGGGCCGAGGCGACGACGCCGCGCAGCACGTCGCGGGCGGCGTCGGGCAGGCTCTTGGCCCGGGCGCAGAAGAACGCGGCCGACCGGTAGTGCAGCAGGGCCGGGTCGGTGGGCAGCAGGGCGGCTGCGACCGCGGCGTTGCCCTCGTGGCCGGACGATCCGATGGTGTAGAAGCCCTCGTTGAAGCTGCGCAGCCAGCGGGCCGCGAGGTCGAGGTGACGGCTGGCGAGCTGGGCGTCGAAGAGTTCGAGGGCGCGGGCGCCGGTGAGGCCGGAGCCGTCGCGGACGGGGTCACCAGGGGCTCGGCGGTCGCCTGGCGGGGCGAGCGCCGACACAGCGTCCCTGAAACGCTCGTCCAGGTTCTGCGGGGTGGTCACCGGACCAGCATTACCGACCGGGGCGAGCCCCGCCATGGGAGAAAAGCGCCCACCCGCCGGGACCTGCGGCGGGGCTGGCAGACTCGGGTCATGCGTACCGAAGTGATCACGGTCCGGACCGGGTCGCGTCCCGTGGTGCGGGACATCACCCGGGAGGCCGAGCGGTTCGTCGAGTCCGAAGGGGACGGGCTGTTGCACGTCTTCGTGCCGCACGCCACGGCCGGCCTGGCCGTCATCGAGACCGGCGCCGGTTCGGACGACGACCTGCTGACCGCGATCGACCAGCTGCTGCCCGCCGAGGACAGGTGGCGCCACCGCCACGGCTCGAAGGGACACGGGCGTGATCACGTGCTGCCGGCCTGGATCCCGCCGTACGCGTCGCTGCCCGTGATCGGCGGCCGGATAGCCCTCGGCACCTGGCAGTCGATCTGTCTCGTGGACACCAACGGGGACAACCCGGAGCGCCAAGTAAGGTTCAGCTTCCTGCCCGGCTGAGTCACGAAGGTGAAGTTACTGGTCAGTACGTGTGTTGCGAATCGCGTACCCGCACGGTAGGCGTGACGATGCGCACGGCGAAGGGGCAGGATGGAGTTACACCCGCGCGACTCACACAATGGGACGCTCGGTCCGACACCCGACCAAGAGGAATGCCTGTGGCCACGGAGCGCAAGCGCCCGGTGATCAGCGACGGCCTGCCGAGCCAGCTTCCGGACATCGACCCCGAAGAAACCAATGAGTGGGTCGAGTCGCTCGACGGAGTCATCGACGAACGCGGCGCCAAGAGAGCCCGTTACGTTATGTTGCGCCTGCTCGAGCGGGCCCGGGAGCGACAGGTCGGCGTCCCGCCCCTGACCTCCACGGATTACATCAACACGATCCCGCCCGAGCAGGAACCCTGGTTCCCCGGCGACGAGTTCGTGGAGCGCCGGATCCGGGCCTACATCCGCTGGAACGCCGCGATGCTGGTGCACCGCGCCCAGCGCCCCGAGATCGGCGTGGGTGGTCACATCTCGACGTACGCGTCGAGCGCCAGCCTCTACGAGGTCGGCATGAACCACTTCTTCCGCGGCAAGGACCACCCCGGCGGCGGCGACCACATCTTCTACCAGGGTCACGCCTCCCCCGGCATGTACGCCCGGGCGTACCTCGAGGGCCGGCTCAGCACCGACCAGCTCGACGGCTTCCGCCAGGAGCTGTCGCACCCGGGCGGCGGCCTGCCGTCGTATCCGCACCCGCGGCTGATGCCCAACTTCTGGGAGTTCCCGACGGTCAGCATGGGTCTCGGCCCGCTGAACGCGATCTACCAGGCGCGCTACAACCGCTACCTGCAGAACCGCGGCATCAAGGACACCAGCCAGCAGCACGTCTGGGCGTTCCTGGGCGACGGCGAGATGGACGAGGTCGAGTCGCTCGGCGCGATCGGCCTGGCCGCCCGTGAGGAGCTCGACAACCTCACCTTCGTGATCAACTGCAACCTGCAGCGGCTCGACGGCCCGGTACGCGGCAACGGCAAGGTCATCCAGGAGCTGGAGTCGTTCTTCCGCGGCGCCGGCTGGAACGTCATCAAGGTCGTCTGGGGCCGGGAGTGGGACCCGCTGCTCGCCGCGGACACCGACGGCGCGCTGGTCAACCTGATGAACGTCACGCCTGACGGCGACTACCAGACCTACAAGGGCGAGTCCGGGGCGTACGTACGCGAGAACTTCTTCGGCCGCGACCCGCGCACCCGCAAGCTGGTCGAGGGCATGACCGACGACGAGGTCTGGAACCTCAAGCGCGGCGGCCACGACTACAAGAAGCTGTACGCGGCCTACAAGTCGGCGACCGAGCACACCGGCCAGCCCACGGTGATCCTGGCCAAGACGATCAAGGGCTGGACGCTGGGCTCGCACTTCGAGGCGCGCAACGCGACGCACCAGATGAAGAAGCTGACGCTCGACGACCTCAAGGGCTTCCGCGACCGCCTCTACCTCGACATCAGCGACAAGCAGCTCGAGGACAACCCGTACCTCCCGCCGTACTTCCACCCCGGCGAGAAGTCCGACGAGATGCAGTACATGCTCGAGCGCCGGCGCGAGCTGGGCGGCTCGATCCCGTCGCGGCGCACCAAGGGCAAGGTGCTGCAGATCCCCGACTCCAAGGCGTTCGGGGACGTCAAGCGGGGCAGCGGCAAGCAGAAGATCGCCACCACCATGGCCTTCGTGCGCCTGCTGAAAGACCTCATGAAGGACAAGGAGTTCGGCGCCCGGTGGGTACCGATCATCCCGGACGAGGCGCGTACGTTCGGCATGGACTCGCTCTTCCCGACCAAGAAGATCTACTCGCCGCACGGCCAGACCTACACGTCGGTCGACCGCGAGCTCTTCCTGTCGTACAAGGAGGCGACCAACGGCCAGATCCTGCACGAGGGGATCAACGAGGCCGGGTCGACCGCGAGCTTCATCGCCGCCGGCACGTCGTACGCCACGCACGACGAGCCGATGATCCCGCTCTACATCTTCTACTCGATGTTCGGGTTCCAGCGCACGGCCGACGAGCTGTGGGCGGCGGCCGACCAGATGACCCGCGGCTTCCTGCTCGGGGCCACCGCCGGGCGCACCACGCTCAACGGTGAGGGCCTGCAGCACGAGGACGGCCACTCGCTGCTGATCGCGGCGACGAACCCGGCCGTGGTGGCCTACGACCCGGCGTTCGCGTTCGAGATCGCGCACATCGTCGAGGACGGCCTGCACCGCATGTACGGCGAGAAGCAGGAGAACATCTTCTACTACCTCACCGTCTACAACGAGCCGGCCGTGCAGCCCGCCGAGCCGGCCGGGGTCGACGTCGAGGGCCTGCTCAAGGGCATCTACCGGTACTCCCCGGCGCCCGAGGCGAACGGCCCGAAGGCGCAGCTGCTGGCCTCCGGCACCGGCATGGCCTGGGCGCTCAAGGCCCAGACCCTGCTCGCCCAGGACTGGGGCGTCGGCGCCGACGTCTGGTCGGTCACCTCGTGGACCGAGCTGCGCCGCGACGCGGTCGAGGCCGAGGAGCACAACCTGCTGCACGTCGGCGACGAGCCCCGCAAGCCGTACATCCAGCGGAAGCTCGAGGGCACCGAGGGTCCGGTCATCGCGGTCAGCGACTTCATGCGCGCCGTGCCCGACCTGATCTCACGCTGGGTGCCGAACGACTACACCTCGCTGGGCACCGACGGCTTCGGCATGAGCGACACCCGGCACGCGCTGCGGCGGCACTTCAACGTCGACGCCGAGTCGGTGGTCGTGGCCACGCTGCGCCAGCTGGCGTTGCGCGGCAAGGTGCCCTCGCACGTGCCGGCCGAGGCCGCCAAGAAGTACGCGATCGACGACGTCAACGCCGCGCCGGTCGGCGAGACCGGCGGCGACAGCTGACGCAGAAGCGCCCAGGACGCCGGATTCGACCGAAAGGTCGAATCCGGCGTCTCGCGTCTCAGCCGTCGTCGGAACGCACCGATATGACCTGAGTGAGACAGAGCTTTCACGGCGCCAAGATCAGCCACAAACTTGTCGCCCTGGGACTCGGCGGAGTGATCGCTACGGCCGCCGTCCTGGTGGCCGTGGGCGCGGTGGTGAGCGGTGACTTCGCCGCCGGCACCGAACGCGAGGTGGTCGCGCAGAACGCCACTCACCTGAGCCGCCGGACGACCGACGTGACGACACTGGTGGAGTCGGTCGGGAACGAGGTGCAGCACAGCGTCGATGTGAGCATGCGGGCCGCCGCCGATCTGCTGGCCCAGCGCGGCGGGGTGAGCTTCCTCGACCGCACGACCACGTGGACCGCCACCAACCAGACGACCAAGGCCAAGAAGTCGGTGACCCTGCCCCGGATGGCGGTCGGCGGCACCTGGCTCGGCCGTAACACCGATCTCGGCGTGACCACCCCGTTCGTCGACGACGCGGCGTCGCTGTCCAGCTCGACGATCACGGTGTTCCAGCGGATGAACGAGGCCGGGGACCTGTTGCGGGTCGGCACGACCGTCAAGAGCGCGAGTGGCGCGCGGGCGGTCGGCACCTACATCCCGGCGACGGGGGCGGACGGCAAGCCGAACGCGGTCGCCGCCGCGATCCGGTCGGGGAAGCCCTACCGCGGTGTGGCGCTGGTGGTCGACGCCTGGTTCATCTCGGTGTACGACCCCATCAAGAACGCGGCCGGTGAGGTGATCGGCGCGCTCTACGCCGGCGTGCCGCAGTCTCAGGCGCTGGAGAACCTGACCGCCGCCGTCAGCGCGGGCGAGGTCGGGACAAACGGCTGGATCACGCTCTTCAGCACGGCCACGGCGGACGCGGGACGGGTCATCGCGTCCAGCATCGACGGCGCGGCCGGCCAGTTGGACATCTCGTCGACCGACGCCGACGGCACCAGATACGTCGAGGAGATCGTCACCCAGGCGCGGACGCTGTCCGACGGCGGCACGTGGTCGAAGACCTACCAGCTGCCCGGGTCGGCGGGCGCGCCGGCCGGGCCGACCAGCACAACGGTCGCCTTCTACCCGCCGTACTCGTGGGCTGTCGCGGTCGGCGGCTACGACGCGGACACGGCGGGCGCGATCGAAACGGTTCGCGACGGCCGGCGGCAGATGCTGGTCACCTTCGTCGTGGTCGGGCTGCTGCTGGCCCTCATCGGCGGCACGATCGCCGTCGTGCTCGCCCGGCGGATCTCGCGTCGTCTGGCCGGGCTGACCGGTGGCCTGTCGCGGCTTGCCAAGCGCGACCTCACCGTGGCCGTACCGGTCAGCGGCTCCGACGAGATCGCGGTCGCCGGCGCCGAGCTGAACTCCGCGGTGGCCGAGCTGCGCGCCGTGATGGCTGACGTCACCGCCGCCTCGCACGACGTGGCCGGCACCGCCCAACGGGTCGCCTCGACCGGCGGCGAGCTGGCCGGTTCGGCCGAGACCGCCGCGTCGCGGGCCGGCACGGTCAACATCGCTGCCGAGGGTGTCTCGCAGGTGGTGCAGACGGTGGCGGCGGGCGCCGAGGAGATGGGCGCCTCCATCTCCGAGATCTCGAGCAACGCCCAGGACGCGGCTCGGGCCGGCCGGGACGGTGTGGGGCTGGCCGCGGCCGCAGCCGACGTGATCAGCGAGCTGCGCGTCTCGACCACCAAGATCGCCGACGTGGTGCGGCTGATCGCCGGCATCGCCGAGCAGACGAACCTGCTGGCCCTGAACGCGACGATCGAGGCGGCCCGGGCCGGCGAGACCGGCAAGGGCTTCGCCGTGGTCGCCACCGAGGTCAAGGAGCTGGCCCAGGAGACCGCGCGGGCCACCGAGGACGTGACGGAGCGCGTCGCCGCGATCGAGAGCGACACGAGCCGGGCGGTCACCGCGATCGAGGCCATCACGGCCCGCATCGCGCAGGTCAACGATTATCAGACGGCCATCGCGGCGGCGGTCGAGGAGCAGGCCGCGACGACCGCCGAGATGGCGCGCAACATCTCCGAGGTCGCCTCGGGCAGCCGGGACATCGCCAGCGGCATCGGCGCGGTCACTGGCGCCGTCGATGGAACCCGGCACTCGGTCTCGGTCTCGCACCAGGCGGCGGACGAGCTGAGCACCACCGCTCGCAGGCTGACCGGCCTGGTCGACCGGTTCACGGTGTGAGCTTTCTCCGGTGCCCCCAGAGGACCTGGTAGTGGCTCATCCAGCCGGCGGCGGCGCGCAGCGGCTCGGCCTCGAGCCGGCACGGCCGCCACTGGGCCTGCCGGCCGCGCGAGATCAGGCCGGCCCGCTCGAGCACCTTGAGGTGTTTGGAGACGGCCGGCAGGGTCATGGCGAACGGCTCGGCGATCTCGTTGACCGTGGCCGGGCCCTCGGCCAGCCGGTCCAGGATGGCCCGCCGGGTCGGATCGGCCAGCGCCGCGAAGACGACGCTCAGCTGGTCCGTGGCCGTCACCGTGGTCCCGTCCAACCGCCCCACCGCCGCCCGTGAAACGGACTGAAGGCTGTCATGCGGGGACGTAGGTGACCACGTCGACGCCGGTCTTCGTCTGCCAGGTGCCGGTGAGCGACAGGGCGATCTTCGTGCCCTCGGCCCAGAGCTTGCGGCCCTCGCCCTGAACGACCGGGAAGACCATGATCCGGTACTCGTCGATCAGGTTGTGCCGGGTCAGGTAGTTGACCAGGTCGGCGCTGCCGTTGATCAACAACGCGGCCGGACCGGCCTTGAGCTCGCGCACCGCGTCGGCCACCTCGCCCCGAAGGAAGGTCGCCTTCCACTCCGGCTCGGTGAGCGTCGTGGTGGCCACGTGCTTGGGCATTGAGTTCATCCTGACGCCGAAGTCGCCGGTGGCGGCCTCCATCTGCGGCCAGGCGGCCTTGAAGCCCTCGTAGGTCTTGCGGCCCAGCAGCAGCGCGTCGGCCTCGCGGAGATTCGCGTCCTGCCAGCCGCCGAGCTCGTCGTTGAAGTAGGGCCCGCTCCAGCCCGGCTCCTCGAAGACGCCGTCGAGGGTGACATATTCAACCGCAACGATCTTCCCCATGAAAATCCACTCCCAGCTCGCTATTTTATCTTCTGGTTAATTAACTGATCGGTAAATTACGGTCACCCCATGCACCCGTCAAGCCACGGAGGGTCTGGACCGGCACTCTCAGGTTTTCGTAAGCTCCCGGTGACAGACCTTCCCGAGAGGTCAGTGATCCTCTAATCTCCGAGGAAATTTCGCCTTTCGAGGAGGCCGGATGGCCGTCGCTCATGGAGTTCCGGTCCTCGCCACCCCGGTCGAACCCGTTCGGCGGTCGTGGATAGGACTGCTCTTCGCGGCCAATCTCGGACTCTGGATGGCGTACTTCACGCCCATCCAGATCCTGTTGCCGCTCCAGGTCGCCGAGATCACCCCGCAGCACAAAGAGCTCTGGCTCGGCATCGTGACCGGCATCGGCGCCGTCGTCGCCATCGTCATCAACCCGCTGGCCGGCATGCTGTCCGACCGGACCCGGATCAAGCTGTTCGGCCGCCCCTACGGCCGCCGGCACATCTGGACGCTCGCCGGCTGCGCCCTCTCGGTGCTCTCGATCGCCGTGCTGGCCGAGGCGCCCAACCTGCTGGTCGTGACGCTGGCCTGGTGCTTCGTCACCGTCGGGATCAACACGATGCTCGCTTCGCTGACCGCGGCCGTGCCCGACCGGGTTCCCGTGGTCCAGCGCGGCCTCGTCTCGGGCTGGATCGGCATGCCGCAGGCGCTCGGCCTGGTGATCGGGGCCATCCTGGTCACGGCCGTGTTCACCGACATCGGCACCGGCTACATCGCGCTCGGCCTGGGCCTGGTCATCCTGACCACGCCGTTCGCGCTGCTGACCCAGGACGACCCGCTGCCGCCCGACCACCCGATCAAGATCCGCTGGAAGATCGACCTGCGCGGCAAGCCTGACTACCTGTGGGCCTGGGGCACCCGCTTCCTGGTCCAACTGGGCAACGCGCTCGGCACGCTCTACCTGCTCTACTTCCTCAGCGACGCGGTCAAGCTGGCAGACCCGGAGACCGGCCTGCTGTACATGATCCTGCTCTACACGGTGGGCATGATCGGCACGGCCATGCTCGGCGGCTGGCTCTCCGACCGGCTCGGCCGCCGCAAGATCTTCGTGGTCTGGTCGGGCGTGCTGATCACGATCGCGGCCGCCCTGCTGGCGATCTGGCCGACCTGGCCGGTCTCCCTGGTGGCGGCGCTGCTGTTCGGGGCCGGCTACGGGGTCTTCCTGGCCGTCGACACCGCGCTGATCACCCAGGTGCTGCCGTCGGAGGGCGACCGGGCCCGTGACCTCGGCGTGGTCAACATCGCCAGCGCCGCCCCGCAGGCGCTGGGCCCGCTGCTGGCCGCCCCGATCGTGACCCACCTGGGCGGCTACCCGGCGCTGTTCGGCCTCACCGGCATCGTCACGCTGGCCGGAGCCCTGGCGGTGATGAAAATCCGTTCAGTGGCCTAGGTACCCTTAGCGGGTGACTGTTCGAGTACGCTTCGCCCCTTCCCCGACTGGCATGTTCCACGTCGGTGGCGCCCGCACGGCGCTGCAGAACTGGATCTACGCCAAGCAGCACGACGGCGTCTTCGTCCTGCGCATCGAGGACACCGACGCCGCCCGCAACCGTCCCGAGTGGACCGAGGGCATCCTCTCGGCGCTCGACTGGATCGGTATCGAACGAGGGACGTACGAGGGCCCGTACTACCAGTCCTCCTACGCGCAAGACCACCTCGCCGCCGTCACCCGCCTCTACGGCGAGGGCAAGGCGTACTACTGCGACTGCAAGCGTGAGGACGTCATCGCCCGCACCGGCAACCAGCACACCGGCTACGACGGCTTCTGCCGCGACCGGGCCCTCGGGCCGGGCGAGGGTCGCGCGCTGCGCTTCCGCACGCCCGACGAGGGCGAGACGGTGGTGGCGGACCTCGTGCGCGGCAAGCCCACGTTCGAGAACAAGCTGATCGAGGACTTCGTCATCGCCCGCAGCGACGGCTCCCCGCTGTTCCTGCTGGCCAACGTCGTCGACGACATGACCATGGGCATCACCCTGGTCCTGCGGGCCGAGGAACACCTGCCCAACACCCCCAAGCAGCAGCTGCTGTGGGAGGCGCTGGGTCACACCCCGCCGACCTGGGCGCATGTGCCGGTCATCGTCAACGAGAAGCGCCAGAAGCTGTCCAAGCGCCGCGACAAGGTGGCTCTGGAGAGCTACCGCGACGAGGGCTACCTGGCCGCCGCCATGAAGAACTACCTGATGCTGCTCGGCTGGGCCCCCAGCGGCGACCGCGAGATCGTGCCGTGGGAGGTCATCGAGGACGAGTTCCGCCTCGAGGAGGTCAACCACGCGTCGGCGTTCTTCGACATCAAGAAGCTGCGCGCGTTCAACGGCGACTACATCCGCGCGCTCTCGGTCGAAGAGTTCATCCAGCTCTGCACGCCGTGGCTGAGCGGCACCGACACCATCACGGCCCCGCCGTGGCAGCCGTCGGACTTCGACGCCGACGTGTTCACCGCGGTGGCGCCGCTGGCGCAGACCCGCATCGCCGTCCTGTCCGAGATCGTGGAGTACGTCGACTTCCTCTTCCTCGACGACCTCACGTACGACGAGGCGTCCTGGGCCAAGGCCATGAAAGAGGGCGCCGGCGAGATCCTGGACGCCACGCTGACCGCCTACGAGGCTCTCGAGGAGTGGGCGGCCGAGCCGCTCAAGGCCGCGCTCGAGGCGGTCGGCCTGGCCCGTGAGCTCAAGCTCGGCAAGACCCAGGCGCCCGTACGCGTCGCGGTCACCGGCCGCTCGGTCGGGCTGCCGCTGTTCGAGTCGATCGAGGTGCTCGGCCGGGAGCGCACACTCGCCCGCCTCCGGGCGGCGCGGGCGCGTCTTACCGCCTGAAAAGCACCCTTTATCGCATAGGGGGCCCGGTCGGCCATTCGCCCGCCACCGTAACGGTGGTGAAATCCGCTGAGCGGGTGACCGGGCCCCCGACGCGTTGCGCGGAGTGGGTACTATTCGGCCCGCTGATCAACGGCCGTCATCGTGTCGAACGTCATCCCCCAGATGGCACCAATTCGTCCGGCCCGAGATGCGCCCGGGCTTCCGCTCGGGAAGGCTGAAGGCCTCGGTCGTTCCACGGCGCCAGCCGCGGCAGCGATGAAAGGTGCGCGAAGCCATGTCCACCACGGGGCGGGGAGGCCGGACGATGGTTCGAGGGGCTATGAAACGGTTCGTGTCGGCGGCCGGAGTTGTCGCGATGACCGCGGCGCTCGCGATCGGGCTGGCGCCCGGCGCCGCCCTCGCCGCCGAGGCCGCACCGAAGCCCGCGGCCAAGCCCACCAACATCCAGATCGCCGGCAAGGACATCGACGAGACGATCGTCATCACGGTGCTCTCGAGCAAGCGGCTCTTCGGCAGCCTGCTGAGCGAGGTCAACTGGATGGCCTCGGCCCGCCCGCAGACGACCGCGCTCAAGGCCGACAAGCTCGGGCCGAAATACACCGTCACGGTACTGGCCAACAAGACCGCCCTGCAGAAGTACGAGCTGTTCCCGATGGCCGTGGGCGGCCCGCGGGCCCACCGCCCGGCCAGTCAGCCCGGCAACAAGAAGGTCACCGACGGCTGGTTCTACGGCCGGCTGACGATGTCCGAGACGCTGCGCGTCAGCGGCGTGCCGCTCAAGGCCAAGCCCGACGTGGTCGGCGGCATCGGCGGCGGCGTCGGCGAGGACCTCGACGCGGCCGCTCAGGAATCGGCCGACGCCGCGCAGGTGCTCGGCGAGATGCGCCGGCTCTACCTGCTCAACGGCGGGGTCCTGATGATCATTCTGGTCGGCCTGGCCGGCATCGCGTTCCTGATCCGCCGCCGGGTCTAGTGGCCGTTCGGAGCAGGCACTAGCGCACCGGGGTCGCGAACGCCGGGCAGCCGTCGTCGCAGTTCTCGTCGGCGTCGAAGGCGTCCAGCACCCGTTCGTCGGTGGCCACCTGTTCCACCTGGGAACCGGTCAGCGCCGGCTTCCCGCGCTGCGCGCCGGCGTCCCGCTCCCCCACCGCCATCACGGCCAGCGCGCGGTTGCCGCCGATCCGCCGGGCGATGGTCTGCCGCACCTGGCGGTCGGCGTCGCTCACGTCGTCGTAGCGGACGAACTCCAGGCCGCCCACGTGGTCCGGGCGGGCACAGGCGTCCGGCTCGGCCGCCACCGGGAAACACCATTTCCGGCGTACGTCGAAAATTGCGACCTGAACCGTGCCGCGTCCCCGCCCCTGCTCGTCGGCGATGCCGTACGCGCGCCAGCCGTCACCCCGCCGCTGCGACGCCGGCACGACCTCCAGCCGGCGGCCCTGGACCAGGGGCTCCACCACCTCGAGCACCCCGTCGGCGGTCGGCGGCGCGGGTGCCGGCGCCTGGCTGGGCGCCGCCGGCGTGACCGCCACGACGCCCGCGGCGCCGGTCGAGATGGTGGCCGGCGGCGACTCGATCAGGGTGGCGGTCAGCAGATAACCGAGCACGACGATCAGCCCCGCCGTCCCGGCCCCGGCCAGCAGCACGGCCTGGGTGCGGCGCCGGCGCACCCGAGCGGCCCGGCGGAAGACCGCGTCGACCTCGTCGCCGAGTTCCGGCTCCCCCTCGAGCACGTGCTCGAGCAGCTGTTTCAGCGGCCCGCTCATCCGGCCATCGCTGCCTCGGACTCGCCGAGCAGCTTCTCCAGGGCGGCCAGCCCGGCCCGCTCGTAGGCGACCACCTGGTCCTCGTCGAGGTCGAGCATGGCCCCGGTGGCGTCGGCGTCGAAGCCGTCCCAGTGGCGCAGCACCAGCACGGCCCGGCAGCGCGGGGTGAGCTTGTGCAGGGCGTCCAGCAGCAGGATCGACTCGGCCTCGATCCCGGCCGTGCCGGGCGACGCGACGAAGACGTGCTCGCGGCGGCGGTTGCGGCGGCGGCAGGCCTCCATCAGGTCGGCGTACGCGTAGATGTCCGGATCGGCGACCACGCCCCGCCGGCTGTCCGCCACCAGGCGGGCCAGGGTCGCGCGGGTCAGCTCGGTGGCCATCCGCCAGTCGCCGCACATGAGAAAGGCCGAGCGGCGCAGCTGGGGCAGGCGGCTGGTCACGAACTCGCGCAGGGACGTGTCGTTGTCGCCGGACATAGGCCCTTTATAGGTGCCGGACGGGCCGCTTCGGTGCCGAACCGGATTACGCCACCCGGACGGCGGCCTCGACCAGGCGCACGAGATCTTCGAGGTCGGCCTCGAAATCGCCGGGGCCCGCCGCGGGCGGCAGACCGCCGGTGACCTCGCCGGTCGCGTACCCCAGCAGGAACGCCAGAATCATGCGGGCCAGCCGCGGCACGTGCCCGCCGGGGACGCCGGCGTCGTGCAGGACCCCGCGCAGCGCGGCGCTGAGCCACGAGGCCGAGGCGCCGGCCGGGCGGTTCAGCAACAGCGGGAAAGCGCCCGGGTGACGGCCGGCGAGGGCACGCACGGCCCGCCCCAGCGCCCGCAGGCGATGCCGCCAGTCCGGTTCGCCGTTGTCGCCGACCTCGTCGCCGAGTTCGAGGTTGAGCAGGTCGACCAGGCCGTCGAGGAGTGCGTCCTTGCCGCCGACGTACGGGTAGAGCGCCATCGAGGTGAGCCCGACCCGCTCGGCCACCGCCCGCATCGACATGGCGGCCAGCCCCCGCTCGTCGACGAGCGCCAGCGCCTGGTCGAGGATCAGCCGTCTCTTGTCGTCCACCGGTTCACCGTTCCGGCTTCGCGGCCCGGGCGCCGGGACGCGCCCGGGAGCGGGCGGACGGCTCACCCGACCGGGGTACCGGGGTTGCTCAGCACCAGCGCCCCGGCGGCCTTCCCCGCCCGGCGGCGCGGCGGCGCGGGCGGACGGCGCCGTGCAGGTGGCCACCGGCCCAGCCGTGCAGTTCGGTGCGGCAGCCGACCCGGCTCGGTCCCGGGTCGTCCTGGACCACCGGTTCTTCTACCACCGGCACGGCGATCGCCGGAACCGGCGCCGTCTCGGCTGCCCGCTCGGGATCCATCTCCCGTTCCGTCATCTCGCCTCCCCTCAAACTGTCGCGGTCTTTCATCGGCAGTCCACGCCTCGCCCTTACCCGGACGGGCGCCGGTCTGCCGACGCTAGGACGACACCCTGCCAGGTCACCGACCGGAATCGCGGCAGGGGCGCACCGCTACTCCGGACCAAAACCTCGAATCGGCACGAAACTCACCCCTCCCGCGCTCGTGGCAGGCTAAGGGGCGTGTCCGAGACCGTGCCGGCCAAAGGTGCCGCGAAGCCGCCCCCGGCCGCCACCCTGCGCCGGATCGAGCGGCATGCCGGCGCATTGGCCACCTCGTCGGTCGCCCGCATGGACGAGACGCTGCCGTGGTTCCGCGCCCTGCCGGCCGACCAGCGCTCCTGGGTCATGCTCGTGGCCCAGGCCGGCGTCCGGTCGCTGGTCGAGTGGCTGCGTTCGGGTGGCGTGGTCGCCGCCACCACGCAGGAGATCTCCGACGAGGTCTTCGCCGCCGCCCCGCGCGCCCTGGCCCGCTCGCTCACGCTGACCCAGACCGTGCAGCTGATCAAGGTCACTATCGACGTCGCCGAGACCGAGGTGGCCGCCCTCGCCGCCCCGGGCGAGGAGGAGCCGCTGCTCCAGGCCATCCTGAAGTTCTCCCGTGAGATCGCCTTCTCGGCAGCCCGGGTCTACGCGCGCGCCGCCGAGTCCCGCGGCGCCTGGGACGCCCGCCTCCAGGCGCTGCTGGTCGACGCGCTGCTGCGCGGGGACTCGTCCGACGTGCTGGCCAGCCGGGCCGCGGCGCTGGGCTGGGCCGACGCACCCCCGGTGGCCGTGGTGGTCGGCCGCTCGCCGGGCGGCGACATCACCGCCGTGCTGCACGCCGTCTACCGGGCCGCCCGCCGGGCCCGCATCGAGGTGATCGGCGGCGTGCACGGCGACCGGCTCGTGGTGGTCATGGGCGGCGCGTCCGACCCGGTGGCCACGGCCGAGGCACTGGCCGACAGTTTCGGCGAGGGTCCGATCGTGGTCGGCCCGGCCGTGCCCTCGCTCGACCACGCCACCGTGTCGGCCCGCGCGGCCCTGGCCGGCTTCCGGGCGGCGCCCGCCTGGCCCGGTGCGCCGAACCCGGTGGCCGCCGACGACCTGCTGCCCGAGCGGGTTCTGGCGGGCGACATGGAGGCGCGGCGGACGCTGCGCCACGACGCCTACGGAGCCCTGGCCCGCGCCGGCAGCGGCCTGCTGGAGACGCTGGACGCCTTCTTCGCTTCCGGCGGCGTGCTGGAGAGCGCGGCCCGCGAGCTCTACGTGCACCCCAACACGATCCGCTACCGGCTCAAGCGGGTGACCGAGGTGACCGGCCTGTCGCCGCTCGACGGCCGCGGCGCCTTCGCCCTGCGGGTAGCCCTCACCGTGGGCCGCCTCGACCCTGCGACCTAATTCACTAACCGTCGTTCGATCTGAGGACGCCCCCTCAAAACGGACCATATAGGGCGATTCACGGGCGCGTTTGTAGGGTTTCTACAACCGTTGTCGTAGGGTTTGGTGGCCGCCGTCAACCCCGCAACCGCGCCCGATCCGGAAGAGTCGACTACGTGCTCGCCGTACTCTCCCCCGGCCAGGGTTCCCAGAAGCCCGGCTTCCTGTCCCCCTGGCTCGCCCTGCCCGGCGCCGAGACCAAGCTGCGCTGGTGGTCGGCCCTCGCCGGGGTCGACCTGATCCACCTCGGCACCGAGGCCGGCGCCGACGAGATCAAGGACACCGCCCGCACCCAGCCCCTGCTGGTCGCGGCGTCGCTGCTGGCCGCGGGCGAGCTCCCGCTGGATCGCGTCGACGTGGTCGCCGGGCACAGCGTCGGCGAACTCGGCGCCACCGCCCTCGCCGGCGTGCTGCCCGCCGAAGCCGCGGTCGCCCTGGCCGGCCTGCGGGGCCGCGAGATGGCCGCCGCCTGCGCCCTCGAGCCCACCGGCATGAGCGCCGTGCTCGGCGGCGACCCCGACGAGGTGCTGGCCGCGATCGAGAAGCACGGCCTGCACCCGGCCAACCTGAACGCCACCGGCCAGGTCGTCGCCGCCGGCTCGCTCGACGGGCTGGCCGCGCTGGGCGAGGAGCCTCCGGCCAAGGCCCGCGTCCGCGCCCTCGAGGTGGCCGGCGCGTTCCACACGCCGTACATGGCGCCCGCCGAGGCCGCCCTGGCTTTGATCGCCGGCGGCGTCTCCGTCGCCGACCCGGTCCGCACCCTGCTGTCCGACCTCGACGGCACCGCCGTCACCGGCGGCCGCGAGATGGTCGAGCGCCTGGTTCGTCAGGTCACCGCGCCCGTCCGCTGGGACCAGGTGATGCGCACGCTGGCCGGCCTGGGTGTCACCGGCGTGCTCGAACTGCCGCCCGCCGGCACCCTGGCCGGTCTCGTCAAGCGCGAGCTCAAGGGCGATGGGGCCCCCGAGATCGTCACCCTCAACACGCCGGACGACCTGCCCGCCGCCCAGGATCTGATCGCCCGGCACGGTGGACACCCGATCGAAGGAGCAACACGATGACCGCGGGCACCCGCATTCTCGCGATGGGGCATTACCAGCCCTCGCGCGTCGTCACCAACGACGACCTCGCGGCGACGATCGACACCAACGACGAGTGGATCAAGAGCCGGGTCGGCATCGCCGAGCGGCGCGTCGCCGACGGCGAGTCGGTCGCCGACATGGCCACCTTCGCCGCCGAGAAGGCGCTGGCCGCCTCCGGCCTCACCGCGGCCGACATCGACCTCGTCACGGTCGCCACGTGCTCCGCGGTCGACCGCTGTCCCAACGTCGCCACCCGGGTCGCAGCCCGCCTCGGCATCAACGCCCCGGCCGCCTACGACCTGAACACCGCCTGCTCCGGCTTCTCGTACGCCCTGGGCACCGCCGACCACGCCATCCGGGCCGGCGCCTCACGCAACGCCCTGGTCATCGGGGCCGAGAAGCTGTCGGACGTCACCGACTGGACCAACCGCACCACCGCCGTCCTGTTCGGCGACGGCGCCGGCGCCGCGATCGTCACCGGGGTGGCCGACGGCGAGCAGCCCGGCATCGGCCCGGTGCTGTGGGGCTCGGCGCCCGAGAAGGGCGACGCGCTGCGCATCGAGGGCTGGCAGCCCTACATCGAGCAGGACGGTCAGACGGTCTTCCGCTGGGCGACCACCGCGCTCGCCCCATTTGCGCTCGAGACCTGCGAGAAGGCGGGCATCAAGCCGTCCGAGCTCGCCGCCTTCGTGCCGCACCAGGCCAACACCCGCATCATCGACGGCATCGTCAAGCGGCTGGGCCTGGGCCCCGAGGTCGTCGTGGCCAAGGACATCGTGCACTCGGGCAACACCTCCGCGGCCAGTGTGCCGCTGGCCCTGTCGAAGCTGATCGAGAGCGGCGGGGTGCCCTCGGGCGCGCCGGTCCTGCTCTTCGGCTTCGGCGGCGGCCTCACCTACGCCGGTCAGGTCGTCCGCTGTCCGTAAGCGTCCGACCAGCCGGAGCAGTCCCCACCATTGAGAGGAACTACCAGTAATGGCTACTCGCGAAGAGATCACCTCGGGCCTCGCCGAGATCCTGGAGGAGGTCGCCGGCGTGAACCCCGACGACGTCGCCGAGGGCAAGTCCTTCACCGACGACCTGGACGTCGACTCGCTGTCCATGGTCGAGGTCGTGGTGGCCGCGGAGGAGAAGTTCGGCGTCAAGATCCCCGACAACGAGGTCCAGAACCTGAAGACCGTCGGTGACGCCGTCTCCTACATCGAGGCGAACCACTGACATGAGCAACGTCGACGTCGTCGTCACCGGGCTCGGCGCGACCACCCCGTTGGGCGGGGACGTCGCGTCCACCTGGGACGCCATGCTTGCCGGCCGCTCCGGGGTGAGTCGCCTCACCCTGGAGTGGGCTGAGCAGCTCACGGTCAAGATCGGCGCTCAGCTCAAGGTCGACCCGTCCGAGGTCATCGAGCGGGTCCGCATGCGCCGGCTCGACCGCTCCGAGGCGATCGCCCTGATCGCTGCGAAGCAGGCCTGGGCCGACGCCGGGCTCGAGGAAGCCGGGCTCGACAAGGAGCGCCTGGCCGTCAGCTTCGGCAGCGGAATAGGGGGTGCCCTCACGCTGCTCAGCCAGGACGACATCCTCGAGGAATCGGGCCAGCGCAAGGTCAGCCCGCACACGGTGCCGATGCTCATGCCCAACGGCCCCGCCGCCTGGGTCGGCATCGAGCTGGGCGCGCAGGCCGGGGTGCACGCCATGGCCAGCGCCTGCGCGACCGGAGCCGAGGCCATGTCGCTGGGTCTCGACATCATCCGCTCGGGCCGGGCCGACGTGGTCGTGGCCGGCGGCACCGAAGCGGTGATCCACCCGCTGCCGTACGCCGGGTTCGCCAACATGCGCGCCATGTCCACCCGCAACGACGAGCCGGAGAAGGCCTCCCGCCCCTGGGACAAGGGCCGTGACGGGTTCGTCTTCGGCGAGGGCGCGGGCGCGCTCGTGCTGGAGCGGGCCGACCACGCGAAGGCCCGCGGCGCGCACATCTACGCCCGGCTGGCCGGCGCCGGCATCACCTCGGACGGCTACGACATCGTCCAGCCCGACCCGGAGTGCAAGGGCGGCGCGCGCGCGATGACCCGGGCGATCCGCGACGCCGGTCTCACCGGCGCCGACATCGCCCACGTCAACGCGCACGCCACCTCGACCCCGGTCGGCGACATGGGCGAGATCATCGGCATCAAGGCCGCGATCGGCACCCACCCGGTGATCACCTCGACCAAGTCGATGTCCGGCCACCTGCTGGGCGCGGCCGGGGCGCTCGAGTCGATCGCCACCATCCTGGCCATCCGGGACAGCGTGGTGCCGCCCACGATCAACCTGGACGACCCGGACGACAAGCTCGACCTCGACGTGGCCGCGCACAAGGCCCGTCAGCTCGACATCCCCGCCGCGATGAACAACTCGTTCGGCTTCGGCGGTCACAACGTGGCGCTGGTCTTCACCCGCGCCTGATCGTTCCAGAATGAGGCCCGGCCGTCCGGCCGGGCCTCATTCTGTCTGCGCAGTTCCCAACACTCGGCGCGCGCCCGACGAGACGAGACGTCTCGTCTCGGCACGGAATGCGCGAGACGAGAAGGTTCGTCTCGTTGCGTCGGCGAGACGAGACGTCTCGTTCAGCAGGCGGTTCGGGGCAGGCCGGGCACGGCTACAGGTGACTTGCCGGGGGCCTTCGCCTTGCCGGCCAGCACGGCGGCCAGGGCGGTCAGCGAGAGCTTGCTCGACGAGTACGTGGCCACCAGCACCGGCGACTTGGCCGAGGCCAGCAGGTACGGGGTGTCCATCATGACTGTCACCCGGGCCGCCGGGTCGAGGTCGACGCTCTTGTCGCCGTACCCGACGAGATGCACCACCGTGCCGCCCGCCGCCCGCACCTGGAAGCCCTGAGCCTGCAGCGCCCGGACCAGGTTCACTCGCGCCACCTCGCGTCCACCGGAGGCGGTGACCGTGACCGGGCCGGTCAGCAGCGCCCCGGAGCAGGGCCCCTTCAGCACGGTGATCGAGGCGGCGTCGAGAGCCGCCACCGCCTTTTCGTGCTCCGTCGTAGCGGAGGCGGCCAGCGGCGGGCGGGTAGTGCCGCGGAACTTCAGCGTGAGGATGCGGGTGACGGCCTCGACCAGCCGTTCCTTCTTCAGCGAGCCGTTCTTCAGGCCGGCCAGGATGCCGTCGCGGGCCGCGCCGATGTTCGGCGGCATGAGCAGCATGTCGTTGCCGGCGTTGAGAGCTCGCACCGCTGCCTCGCCGGGCGCCCACTTCATCGCGGGCGGCATGTTCATGGCGTCGGTCATCGCCACGCCGGTGAACTTGAGCTGACCGCGGAGCACGTCAGTCATGATCTTTTTGGAGAAGGTGGCCGGCACGCCTTTGTCGAGCGCCTGCACGTCGAGGTGGCCGGACATCACGACGCCCGCGCCCGCTCCGACGCCGGACTGGAAGGGTGGCAGGTCCTGGGCTGTCCAGGCCGCCTTGCTCTGCGACACCACCGGCAGCCCCTCGTGGCTGTCGCCGCTCGTGTGCCCGTGGCCCGGGAAGTGCTTGAGGCCGGCCGCCACCCCGGAGCTCTCGAGGCCCCGAACGGCCGCCGCGACCTGCTGGGCGTTGGCCTTGGGGTCGGAGCCGAACGCCCGTGAGCCGATCACCGTGTTGGCCGGCGGCCCCAGCGTGTCGGCGACCGGGGCGAAGTCGACGGTGATGCCCATGGCGGCCAGTTCGGCGCCGGCTGCCTTCCAGGCCGCCTCGGTGAGCTTGGGCCGGCCCGCGGCGCCGGCTCCCATCGCCGAGGGCAGCATGGTCACGCCCTCGGTGATGCGGGTGACCACCCCGTACTCCTGGTCGGTGCCGATCATCAACGGGGCGCCACCGGGCAGCTTCGCCGCGGCCGCCTGCAAGCCGTCGGTCAGCTCACGCACCTGCTTCGGGTTCTCGACGTTGGTGGTGGGGTTGGTGGCGCCGGTCGGATCCTTGGCGGTGAAGGCGACCAGGATCAGGCCGCCCAGGTGGTACTTGGCGATCATCTCGGCCGGCGTGTCCACGCCGGCCAGGCCCTGATTGCCTGCGGCCGAGCCCTTGTCGACGGCCGTGGCGGAGCTGCCGTAGGCGTACGGCATGAGAACCTGACCGGCCAGGTCGGAGTCGCTCATCGCGGACACGGCGGACGCCGCCCGGGTTGCCGGGTCGCCGGTCTGGGCAGCCGATGAGGGCGCCACCGACGGCGGAGGCGCGGCGGATGTGCTCGTGGCGGGTTCCGGCTCCTCGTCCGAGCCGCACGCTGCCACGGCCAGCAGCAGCGGTACGACCAGAGCCGCCGTCTTCCTCACACCCGCCCGTTTCATCACGCCCGTCATCGAATCAGCACCGGGTTGCCCCGGCACCTCGGGGGCCCGAATTGCCCACCCTTCGGCGGACGGCCCGGGCCGCCCGGGATCGCATTCCCGGGCCACGGCGTGGCGGACGCGCGATACGGCCCGTGAAATGATCCGCGGCCCGGCCCGCCCCGGATCGCTTTCCCGGACCACGGCGTGGCGGACGCGCGACACCGCCCGGGAAGTGGATCATGAGTGGCGGGCGTCAGCCCACCCGGGTCAGCAACGTCACCGGCGCGCCGTCACCGGCGTACCGGTAGGGCTCGAGCTCGGAGTCCCAAGCGGTGCCCAGAGCCTTGTCGAGGGCATGCGAAAGGGCCTCCGGCGCTCGCGCGGAGGCCATGATCGCGCGCAGCCTGTCCTCGCCGATCTGGATGTCCCCCGACGCGCCCATGATCCCGTGAAAGAGGCCGCGACCGGGCACGTGCATGAAACGCTCGCCGTCAACACCCGGACTCGGTTCCTCGGTCACCTCGAAACGGATCATGGGCCACTGCCGGAGGGCAGCAGCCAGCTCGGCGCCAGTACCGGCGCGCCCGGTCCAGCTGCACTCGGCGCGCCGCATGCCGGGATCGACCGGCTGCGGCGTCCAGTGCAGGGTGACCGGCGCGGTCAGTACGCGCGCGATCGCCCACTCGACGTGCTGGCACACGGCGAGTGGAGTCGAGTGGACGTATACGACGCCACACGTTGGCACGGTGACCTCCCGGAGACCGAGGTGCGTCTTCCCCTACGACCTCGACCGCGGTTGATCGTGTCCCATGATGCCGGTTGCTACGGATGGTGCGCCAGAGAATCGGCAACATCGACATCGGATCGGCCGTAGTGGCACACCTTGAACAACGCTCCAACCTGCTCGGACGGCACGGTCCCGTCGACATCGTGTAGAGTTACCAAGGCCTTTTTTCTGCGTTCCTCAAGGAGTCCCGCCGTGGCGAGCAACACCTCAAAGACCGCCCGCGCATCAGTCCGCGCCGGCCAGGGATCTGGCGGCGCTCTGAGCGTGCTTGGTGAGTACAAATACCTCATCCCGCTCGCCAACGGCCGTTTCGCGTACGTGCGTAACCTGACCAACGGCAAGACCGCGCACCTCAAGACCGACTCGGACGCTTTCGTCGAGGAGGTCCGCATCCTGGCCGCAGCCGGCCACGGCGCCAAGATCCGCGCCGAGCTGACCGCGCTCGACGAGGCTCACCCCACCGACGGCTGGGGCGCCACCGAGAAGCGCCTCGTCGACGCCGGCGTCTTCGAGGGCTGAGCACCGATCGCTGAAAGGCGCCCCGGCCGATGGCCGTGGGCGCCTTTTCGCATGCTGAAGATCAACGCACGGAGATCATCCGGGCAGGATCACGACTTAACGGACGATCAGGGCAGCAGGTCGACCAGGCCCGTGTCGAGGTCGTAGACCGCGCCCACCACGGCGACCCGGCCCGACGTCACCGCGTCGGCCACCACGTCGACCGCGTTCAGCCGGCGCACCGTGCGGCCGACGTGGGCCCGCATCGCCTTTTCGGGCGCGTCGGGGTCGTCGACACCCACCCCGCGCACGGCCGGGGCGATCTCGTCGACCAGATAGCCGATCTCGCCGGCCGGGATCTCGCCCGCCCGCAGCGCGGCGACGGTCGAGCCGACAGCGCCGCAGCGTTTGTGGCCCAGCACCATGATCAGCGGAACGCCCAACTCGGCGACCGCGAAGCCGACCGACCCCAGCACGGCCCGGTCGAGCACGTGCGCCCCCGAGCGCACCACGCAGATCGACCCGAAGGTCTGGTCGAAGATCGCCTCGAGCGGCACCCGCGAGTCGATACAGCCGAGAACGACCGCGTGCGGCTGCTGGCGACCCGAGGCGGCGGCCGCGGCTGACACCTGATGCCCGTGCTCGGGGCGGCCACTCACGAATCGCTTGTTGCCCGCTAGCAGTTCTGCCAGGGCGTCCTCGGCGTCCGTGATCGGAACTGAGGGCCCTGCCGACGGGTCGGTGGTCATACGAGTGATTCTCACTCAGATCGGCCGCATGGACAGGGAGTGCGAGGCAACTCACGTTCCGCACGGGACTTTCGGCCCTACCGGTCTCCGTGTCCCGGAATCTGCCGGTGGCTTTTCCGGAGATCGCGAGTGATGATTATTACCCGTGGGTACGGAGGGGGTCGTGCGAATCTCGGAGGTGCCCATGGCGGAGCTGACCCTTCCCGATGACGTACGCCTGCATATCGAGGCACACGGCCCGGCCGACGCCCCGGTCACCGTCGTTCTGCTGCACGGGTGGTGCCAGGACAGGCGCACGTGGCAGCACCAGGTCGCCGCGATGCGGGTGCTCGGCGCCCGCCGCCCCCGCGTGATCACCTATGACACCCGTGGCCACGGCCGGTCCGGCGCCACCCGTCTGGCCGGCGCCACCCTGGCCCAGCTGGGTGACGACCTCGCCGAGGTGCTCCGCCGCTACGCGCCCACCGGTCCGATCGTCCTCGGCGGCCACTCCCTGGGCGGCATGACGATCATGGAGTACGCCGCCGCCCACCCGACCACCTTCGCCGACCGGGTGGCCGGCCTGCTGTTCGTCTCGACCACCGCCGAGGGCCACACCCACACCCAGTACGGCCTGCCGTCCCGGCTGGCCGCCCTGATGCGCGCCGGCGAGACCGTCGGGGCCGGCCTGCTGGCCCGCTCCGGCGCGTGGTGCCCGCACCGCGCGCTGCTGCCCGCGCTGCGCCCGGCGGTCCGCTGGCTCCTCTTCGGCGACGAATGCGACGACGAGGCACTCGAACTGGCCATGCGCGCCTTCGGCCGGGCGCCGTTGCGCTCGGTCGGCGGCTTTCGCGCCTCGATCGGCACCCAGCAGCGCCTGGAGACCCTGGCTGCCCTGGCCGACGTGCCGGCCGCGGTGCTGGTCGGCTCGCGCGACCGCCTCACCCCGCCGGCCTGCGCGCGCTCGATCGCCGGGGCCCTGCCCTTCGCCGACCTGAGCGTCCTGTCCGGGGCCGGTCACATGCTGCCGCTGGAGCGGCCGCAGGAGGTCTCGGCCGCCCTGACCGGAATCGTGGAACGCGTGACGCCGGCCCGTCGCCGGGTCAAGCGGCGTGCCGCCACGCAGCTCAAGAAGGCCGCGTAGCCGGTCCGAGCGCCCCCACCGGGTCGAATCACGCCGATGTCCAGGCCGGGTGAGACGCCAGTGGCGTCGGAGGAGTAGGTTCGAGTGCTCCCTTTTTTGCGAGCACGCTGCCCGAACGCGTGCACCGGGGGCCGGAAAGTGAGATTCACCGTCTTGAGCGACGCCACCGTTCTTCAGCAGGAGATCGCGGTCGAGCAGCAGCACGTCGACCTGGTCTACGCGCGCCTCGCCGAACTTCGCCGCGACGCCTCCCGCGCCGAGAGAGAGGGCTACCAGCTGGCCGGGGTCGGCACCTTCGGCGCGCTGGTCGAGCGGGACGCGATGGTCTACCACGCCGCCCGCCGCCGGCACGCCCTCGACACCGAGCACGAGGGCCTGGTCTTCGGCCGCCTCGACCTGAACACGGGCGCGACCCATTACGTCGGCCGGATGGGCATCCGCGACGACAGCTCGCAGCCCCTGGTCGTCGACTGGCGCGCCCCGGCCGCCGCCGCCTTCTACCGCGCCACCCCGGCAGATCCCCTCGGTGTCGTCCGGCGCCGGATGATCCAGTCGAGCCGCGAGCGGGTCACCGGCATCGAGGACGACCTGCTCGATCCCGAGGCGGCGCCGGCCGACATGCGGATCGTCGGCGACGGCGCGCTGCTGGCCAGCCTGTCCAAGGCCACCGGCCGCGGGATGCGCGACATCGTCGCGACCATCCAGCGCGAGCAGGACGACGCGATCCGCTCCCCCGCGGGCGGCATCACGATCGTGACCGGCGGCCCGGGCACCGGCAAGACGGCCGTCGCCCTGCACCGCGCGGCCTACCTGCTCTATTCCGACCGCAACCGGTTCGCCGGCGGCGGCATCCTGGTGGTCGGCCCGTCGGGCGTGTTCGTCCACTACATCGCGACCGTGCTGCCCTCGCTGGGTGAGGACACGGCGACCCTGCGCTCGCTGGGTTCCCTGGTGCCCGGCTACGACGCCGTCCGGGTCGACCCGAGCGACGTCGCCGCGATCAAGGGCTCACTGCGCATGCGCCGGGTGCTGGAGCGCGCCTCGCACGACGCGGTGCCCGACGGGCCCGTCGAGCTGCGCCTGCTCTACCGGGGTGCCCTGCTGCGGCTGAACCGGGCCGACCTCGACCGCATCCGTCGTTCGGCCCTTCCCCGCGGCGCCCGGCGCAACGAGGTGCGCGGCACCGGCTTCGACCGGGTCTTCGACGCCTTGTGGACCCAGGCCCGCCAGCAGAAGGTCAGCGGCCTGCCCGAGAAGCGCGAGTTCGAGGCGGAGCTGGCCGACCGCACCGACTTCCGCGACTTCCTCAAGGCCTGGTGGCCGCAGTTCACGCCGCTGCGAGTGCTGCGCTGGCTGGTCGACCCGGCACGGCTCCGGGCGTACGCGAACGGTTTGCTCTCCAAGGACGAGATCGCGCGCCTGCAGGGATCGTTCGACGCGCTCGCGGCCGAGGGCCCGACCATCGCCGACGTGGCCCTGCTGGACGAGCTGGACGAGCTGATGGGCCGCCCCCGCAAGCCCCAGCGCAAGTCGAAGAACCCGTTCCACGTCCGCGACGGCATCCAGGAGCTGAGCACGGCCAACGAGCGGCAGGCCGCGACCCGCGCCCAGCAGGTGCAGCGCGACGAGGACTACCGGGACTACGCGCACGTGGTGGTCGACGAGTCGCAGGACGTCTCGCCGATGCAGTGGCGGATGATCGGGCGCCGCGGCTCGTTCGCGTCGTGGACGATCGTCGGCGACCCGGCCCAGACCGCGTGGGCGGGCGACCCGGACGAGCTCGACCGGGCCCGCGACCGGGCGCTGGGTTCACGCAAGCGCAACGACTACGCGCTGACCACCAATTACCGGAACTCGTCGGAGATCTTCGCGGTGGCCGCCTCGGTGATCCGCCGGATCATGCCCGACCTGCCCCTGCCGAGCGCCGTCCGCAGCACCGGCGTCGACCCGGTCGACCTGGTGACCGACGCGACGCGACTGCCCGACCGGGTGCGCGAGGTGACCGAGAAGCAACTCGCCGACGTCGACGGGACGATCGGCGTGATCACCCCGGTGCTCCGCCGCGACGAGATGGCGGGGTGGGTCGCCGGCCTGCCGGAACGGGTCCAGGTGGTCACGGCGCTGGAGGCCAAGGGCATGGAGTACGACGCGGTGGTGCTGGTCGAGCCGGGCTCCCTCACGCGGGATCCGGCCGGCATGCGCACCCTCTACGTCGCTCTGTCCCGGGCCACCCAGCGCCTGACCACCGTCGGCACCGATGAAACCTGGCGCGGGTGAGAACTACGGAATGGGCACGGCCACGGCGTTGTACGTCGTGGTCGGCTCGGCGGGCGTGGTGAACCGGGCGTTCGGCAGATAGAACTTCCGGCCGTACTCCGCGATGGTGGTCGGCACGTCGAAGGTCGCGCTGCCGGTGCGGGAGACGACCTCGCCCGTACGGGCCTTGCGGTCCAGCGCGACCTCGGCGATCACGTTGAGCCGGTTCTGCACGACGTAGAGCGTTCGGCCGCGCAACCACAGGCCGTCGCCGTTGACGACCGTCTCGGCGCCGTTGAGCTTGATCTCCTGGCTGCGGCCGTCGTAGCCGACCCGGAAGAGCTTGCCCAGGTTGGACTGCACGATGATCAGGCCGCGGCCGTCCGGCGTACGGGAGATGCCGTTGGCGTTGTTGCCGGTGGTGTATTGGATGTCGCCGGTCAGCGGAACGGCCACCGGCTGCGACTTGAGGCTCAGGGGCACCTTCCAGAGCACCGGGTTGGCCGAGTCGGTGAACCAGGCGGCGTCGCGGGTGAGCACGACGTCGTTGATGAACCAGGTCGTGGTGCCGGGACCCTTCAACGTGTACGACTTCAGGATCCTGCCACTGCGCAGGTCGACCACGCGGGCGGTGCCGGCGCTGCCCCCGGCCACGAAGAGCCGGTGGTCGTCGATCTTGAGGCCGAGCGACGGGTTGCCGGCGCCGGGGCCCGCACTGAAGACCGCGCCCTTGCCCGTGCGCAGGCTGACCCGGTAGATGTCGCCGTCGACCCGGGAGCCGAAGTACGCGTACGGCTTGTCCCCGATGGCGATGCCCTCGGGCTGGAACCCGTCCGGCAGCGCCAGCGAGCTGGGCCACCTTTGGGAGGAATGCGCTGCGGCCGGCGCCGCGCCGGCCACCACGGCGAGCACCGTGGAGATGACAATCGCGAGGGTACGTCTGGACACGGATATCCCTTTCCAGGCGGAACTTGGCTGTCATCACCTTCCTACCCCGGTTTCGGCGTTCGGGTTCACCCCGCCGGGCGACCCGCCCACCAACCAGGAGCCCGAGGGAGCTCTTGCATATATAGCGATGTCCGCATACATTAGCGCGGTTGACGAACGGCGACGGAAGGTTGACTCATGGGGGCCGGGCACGATCACGGAGGCCAGGCGCTGCGCGCGGGGGCGAAACACCGCAAGCGGCTCTGGTGGGCTGCCGGCCTGCTCGCCGGCTTCATGGGCGTAGAGGCGGTGGCCGCGCTCCTGACCGGCTCGCTGGCCCTGCTCTCCGACGCCGGGCACATGTTCACCGACGTGCTGGGCATCGCGATGGCCCTGGCCGCCATCACCGCGGCCGGCCGCGCCGCCACCGACTCCCATCGCACGTTCGGCCTCTACCGCCTCGAGGTGCTGGCCGCGCTGGCCAACGCCGCGCTGCTGACCGCGGTGGCCGGCTTCGTCGTGGTGCAGGCGCTGCGCCGGTTGACCGACCCGCCCGAGGTGCCGGCGGGCGCGATGCTGGTCGTCGCCGTCGGCGGCCTGGTCGTCAACCTGATCGCCTTCGGGCTGCTGCGCAGCGGCGCCCAGGAGAGCATCAACGTCCGGGGCGCCTACCTCGAGGTGGTCGGCGACCTGCTCGGCTCCGCCGGCGTCATCGTGGCGGCCGCCGTCATCGGGCTCACCGGGTGGGCGTACGCGGACCCGATCGTCGCCGTGATCGTCGCGCTCATGATCCTGCCGCGCACCTTCGCGCTCGGCCGCTCGGCGGTCCGCATCCTCGTGCAGGCCGCTCCCGAGCATCTCGATATCACCCTGGTGCGGGCCCGGCTGGCCGAGGTGCCGGGCGTCTGCGACGTGCACGACCTGCACGTGTGGACGCTGACCTCGGGCATGGACGTGGCCTCGGCCCACCTCAGCCTCGAGCCCGAGGCGGAACTGGGCGACGTGCTCACCACCGCCCGCGAGGCGCTGCACGAGGACTTCCACATCGACCACGCCACGCTTCAGGTGGAGCCGATGGCCGCGGCCGGAAGATGTTCCCCCGCGGGGTGGTGAAGGTATGGCGATCATCACACCTCAGGGCGCACGATGATCACACCGGTCACCGCGTGTGCCGACTTCCGTCCGGCCCCGGGCAAGCTCTCTACGCTTGGTGACCATGTCATCACGGGAGGACACCAGCATGGCCACCGTCATCCACCAGCCGCGTGTCGCGTTCGACGCCGCCCGCGCGTTCGTGCTCGCCGCGGGCAGCCCACACTCCGAGGCCTTCGCCGCGCGGGTGCTCAGCCGGTTGGGCAGCGAGATGTACGGCCACTTCGCCGACACCCGTCAGCGGCTGCTGACCGCGCTGGTCGAGACCGGCGGCGACCGGCACATGGCCGACGTCGAGGCCGGCAAGTGGCGGGTACGCCTGGAGGACCTGTTGCGCGTGCGGCCCGAGCTGACCGGCCCGGTGCTCGAGCTGACGAACGACGGTTTCGAGCTCTGACGGCTTTTGCGGTAATCCGCACCTAAACGGAAGCCCTGCGGCAAGAATGCCTTTATGGGCGACGCTCGGGTGATGGTTTTCGCGCCGGCACCGCAACTCACGGTGACCATCGAACAGCAACACAACCAGCCGGAACTCCACGTTCATCCGGGCGGTCAAGGCATCTGGCAGGCCCGCATGGTCACCTCGCTCGGCGCCGATGTGACCCTCTGCACCGCGGTCGGCGGCGAGGTGGGCCGCGTACTCAGGCCGCTGCTCGACTTCAAGGGCGTCCAGCTGCGCACAGTGCCGCGCGAGAGCGGCAGCGGGTGGTACGTGCACGACCGCCGCAACGGCGCCCGCGTGGAGCTCGCCGAGCAGCCGGGCGCGCCCTTCACCCGCCATGAGCTGGACGAGCTCTACAACCTGGCGCTGGCCGAGGGACTCCGGGCCGGCAACGCCATCCTGAGCGGCCCGGCGCACCCCTCGGTGATCCGGCCCGAGGTCTACGGGCGGCTCGCCCACGACCTGCGCGCCCACGGCTGCCGGGTGATCGCCGACCTGTCCGGCGACCACCTCAAGGCGGTGCTGGAGGCCGGGCTCGACGTGGTCAAGGTCAGCCACGAGGAGCTGCTACGGGATGGCGTGATCAAGGACGACTCCGAGAAGACGCTGACCGAGGCGCTGATCAACCTGCACGAGAACGGCGCCGAGATGGCCCTGCTGTCCCGGGCCGACGCGGGCGCGCTCGCCCTCTTCGACGAACAGATCTACCGGGTCGGCATCCCGAAGCTGACCATCGCCGACCACCGTGGCGCCGGCGACTCGATGACCGCCGGGATCGCGGCGGTGCTGGCCAAGGGGGGCGAGATGACGCAGGCGGTGCGAACCGGGGCGGCCGCCGGCGCGCTCAACGTCACCCGGCACGGGCTCGGCACCGGGCACCTGGACGCCGTTCAGGTGCTCACCGAACGGGTCAAGCTCACCCCGATCAAGAAGGCGCGATGACAAGAATCCTGGTCACCAACGACGACGGCATCGACGCGCCGGGGCTGCGCTGGCTGGCGCGAGCGGCGGCCCGCGACGGCCACGACGTCGTGGTCGCCGCGCCGGTCACCGAGGCCAGCGGCAGTAGCGCCGCGATGACCGCCGTCGAGGAACACGGCAAGATCATTCTGCACAAGCGAGAACTGCCCCACGCCAAGCACATTCCGGCGTACGCGGTGGCCGCCTCCCCGGCCTACATCGTGCTGCTGGCCCTGCGGGAGGCGTTCGGCGAGCCGCCGGAGATGATCCTCTCGGGCATCAACCGGGGCGCCAACGCGGGGGCCGCGGTCGTGCACTCCGGCACCGTGGGCGCCACCCTGACCGGCTCGTACGCCGGCCTGCACGGGCTGGCCGTCTCGCTCGACGTGCTGTCGCCCCGGGTCTCCACGTCCCGCAGCGGGGGCGCGGCGCTGGCCGCGCTAGACCACGAGGAGGACGAGAAGCGGCACTGGGGCAGCGCGGCTGAGCTGGCCGTCCGCCTCCTGCCGACGCTGACCCATACGCCGGCCGGCACGATCTTCAACCTGAACGTGCCCGACCTGCACCTGGACGGGATCCGGGGGCTGCGCCGGGCGTCGCTCGCCCAGTTCGGGCAGGTGCAGGTGAGCATCGCCGAGGCCGGCGAGGGCTTCGTGCGCACGGCCGTTCAGGCCGCCGACGACACCCTGCAACCGGACACCGATCTGGCCGCCCTGGCCGAGCACTTCGCGGTGGTGACGCCGATCCGCCCGCCGCACGAGATGACCGAGGTCAAGATCAACCTCGAGGCCATCCCGCTGCACGCGTCGGCGCTGCAGTAGAACCGGCACGCATCTGCGCCCCGCTGGAGCGGCAGGCGTTGGCGGTACGGCGTGGGGCCGGAGGGCAAAATGAAGGCGGCCGGGTCGAATGACCCGGCCGCCTTCGTTGATCAGGTCAGGCGCCCGAAACCGCCGGCTGGGCCGCCCCGGCCTCACCGAAGGGCTGCGGATTGCCGAACAGGCCGAGCAGCCCGGTCACCCAGAGCTGACGATGCGCGAAGCGGCTGGGCCGCGTCACGACGAGTTTTACCTCACTGACCTGGGCGAGCTGGAACGCGGCAACGAGCGCGCTGATGCCCACCGAGTCGATGAAGGTCACGTTCTGCAGATTGAGCTCGATGCGTACGAGTTTTCCGGCCCCCAGCTGCGTCGCCACAGCCTCGCGGATCTCGTATGCGTTCTCGACGTCGATCTCGCCGCTGGGCGAGACCTCCACCACGTCGTCGGCAAGCGTCGACGTCATTATCGACAGCGTCACGCCAATTCCCTCCACCCGCCCGGGACTTCCGAGCGTCTTTCCTCGCACGCGAGGGACAACCTGAGCGAGCCGTTCTCGCCCAGTCACCCCCACGCCCGGGGGCAGTCGGACTACCCCCGGAAGGTTCGGTGAAACTGACCAAAAGGTTAGGACCCGAACCTGTCAGACACCTGAGTGCCTCGTGTGAACCGGGTCAAGAGTACCGGTGGGTGGCAACTTGTTTCCGAAACGTGATGGCGTCCACACCGGACACGTTTGCTGAACGCGGCACGAGGGCAGGGTTAAGGGTGAGCGAGCCGGGAGGTAAGAGAAATGTTCTCCACCAAGAGCAAAACGGAACGAACCGCCACGCAGGCTTGGGAGTACCTGACGGCTGCCATGGCAGCAGCAACGGACACCGCCAAGGACACGAGCGACAAAGCCGCCAAACTGGCCGGCAAGGCCAGTGGTCAGAGTCACAAGCTGGCCGGCCGGAGTCAGCAGCTCGCGGGCAAGGCGGGCGGCAAGGCTGACGTGGCGTGGGCCCGGGCCAACGCCGCCGCGGCCGCCCTGGCCGGGCGGAAGCCCTCGCGGCCATGGGGCCTGATCGCCGGAGTCGGGCTGCTCGGCGTCGCCGTCGGCTGGGCCGTGGCCACCTCGGCCCGGGCCGCCCTGGAGCAGCAGGCCGAGGCCGAGGAGCGTGAGCTGGCCGAGACCGCGGTCGTGGTCACGCCCACGTACGACAACTGACTCGACACGTCCCGGGCGGCGCCTTCGTGCCGCCCGGGACGTGTCGTACCCCACTTCTAGGCTCTGGGGCATGGCAGCAGAGTTCTTCGATACCCCGTCCGAGCTGCGCGCGTGGTTCGAGCAACATCACGAGACCGCGCCCGAGCTGTTCGTGGGCTACTGGAAGAAGGGGTCGGGCCGCACCGGGATCACCCACCCCCAGGCCATCGAGCAGGCGCTCTGCTTCGGCTGGATCGACAGCGTCGGCCGCACCATCGACGACCGGCGCTACCAGGTGCGCTTCACCCCGCGGCGCAAGGGCAGCGTGTGGAGCGCGATCAACGTCGCCAAGATCGCGGAGCTGACCGAGGCCGGGCTGATGCATCCGGCCGGCCGGCGGGCCTTCGAGCAACGCAAGCCCGACCGGGTCGCCGTGTACTCGTACGAGCAACCCGCCGACGCCGTCCTCGACGACTCGCAAACCGCCCGATTCCTGGCAGATGATGCGGCCTGGCAGTGGTTTTCGGCCCAGTCCCCGTCCTATCGGCGGGCGGCTGTGCACTGGGTGGTCAGCGCGAAGCGGGCCGATACCCGCGAGCGCCGCCTGGCCCAGCTCATCGCCGATTCGGCCGCCGGCCGCAAGGTGCCCCCTCTGACCCCCCGCTGAGCTTGCGGGCCAGTTACAGTTTCGCCGTCGCTCCGCTGTGGTTCGCCACCCGATTAGATAAGGTCCGTTGGTGCTTGCTGCCGGACACCTGCTGGGCAACCGTTACCGGTTGGACGAGCGCATCGCCACAGGCGGGATGGGTGACGTCTGGCGCGGCACCGATGTCGTGCTGGGCCGGGTCATCGCCGTCAAGGTGCTGCGCTCCAACATGATGGCCGACCCCGAGTTCGCCGCCCGTTTCTACGGCGAGGCCCGCATGATGGCGGCCTTCCGTCATCCCGGCGTCGTCGAGGTCTACGACTACGCGAGCGCCGGCGAGTCCGGCGGCGACGACGGCATGGCCTACCTGGTCATGGCCTATGTCGAGGGCGAGCCGCTCTCGACCCGGGTCAAGCAGGGCCCCATGCCCGTCCCCGAGGTCATGTCGATCGTGGGGCAGGCGGCCGACGCGCTGCACGCCGCCCACCTGGCCGGCACCGTCCACCGCGACGTCAAGCCGGGCAACCTCATCGTCAAGCCCAACGGCACGGTCGTGCTGGTCGACTTCGGCGTGGCCCGCTCGGCCGCGGTGACCAGCGTGACGGCGGTCAACGCGATCGTCGGCACCGCGCTCTACATGGCCCCCGAACAGGTGGCCAAGGGCAACGTCAGCGCGGCCACCGACATCTACGCGCTGGGCGCGGTGGCCTACCACTGCATCGCCGGCCACCCGCCGTTCGACGGCGACAACGCGCTCCAGGTGGCGCTGCGCCATCTCGAGGACGAGCCCGAGCCGCTGCCCGAGCACGTTCCGCTCGAGGTGCGCCAGCTGATCGAGCGGGCCATGGCCAAGCAGCCGGGCGACCGCTTCCAATCGGGTGAGGAGTTCGCCGAGGCCGCCTTCGCCGCGGCCGGGCCGCTGGACTGGAAGAGGATGACCGGCACCACCATGGTTGCCCCGCTCAGCCCGGCTGCGCCCACCCGGGCCGTGCCGATGCCCCGCGACCTGCCGCCCAAGGTGCCGCCGACCGCGCTGGCGTCGCTCACCTCGACGTCGCTGGGCGCCAAGCGCCCGCCCCGCAGCCAGACCGCGCTGCTGGTCGCCGTGATCGCCCTGCTCGTGCTGGCGGGCGGGCTGGCCTTCGCGATCGCCCTGAGCGGCGATGACGACAAGGCCCCGGTCAACAACTCCGTGCCCCCGGGCGTCTCGGCCGACCCGACCACCGGCCCCAGCTCCGAGGTCTCCGCGGAACCGAGCGAGACGCCGACGAGCCAATCGACCAGGCGCGGCAACGTTCCCAACCGCACCCGCACGCCGAGCCCGACGAACACCTCGGCGTCGTCGTCCGCGCCCGCCACCACACCGCCCGCCACCACACCGCCGGCGACGACACCGGCAACCACGCCGCCGACCACCCCTCCGACCACACCGCCGACCACTCCCCCGGTCACCACCACGCCACCGGTCGAGCCGCCCGTCGAGGGCGTCAACCCGTAGGGCCCGTCTCCCCGGACCACGCGTCACATGTGGCCGCTTCGCTTTGATGTGGCCGAGCGCGGTCACCAGCGGCTGCCCTGCCGCGGGAGGGAGGCGAGGTCCGGATGGTGGCTGACGGCGGCCGTCGGGCGCCGGGTGGAGGGCTACGCCGGGGACAGGCTGCGCGGGGAGCAGGGTGCGGCCGCTTTCGCACCGGGTCTTCGCGGTCAGCGGCCGGGGCCAGGTCAGCGTCTCGTGGACGCGGTGCCCGGCAACGCCGCGGCCCGCGTCATCGGGGAGACGGGCCATTCCGGTTGACCCTCACACAGTGTCAGGCCCGAGAGTGAGGGGACCATGTTCAGTATCGGAGAGTTCGCGGGCCTCGGCCGGGTGTCGGTGCGCATGCTGCGCCACTACGACGCCATCGGGCTGTTGCGTCCCGCCCAGGTCGATCCGCACAGCGGATACCGGTCCTACACGGCTGCTCAGCTGCGTCTGCTCAACCGCGTGACCGCCCTCAAGGGTCTCGGCTTCAGCCTGCAGCAGGTGCAGACGCTGATCGACGAGAAGGTCGACACGCAGGAGCTGCGCGGCATGCTGCGCCTCCGGCGGGCCGAGCTGGCGGCGCGGATGGTGCAGGACACGGCCCGTCTGGCCCAGGTCGACGCGCGCCTCCGGATGATCGAGAGTGAGGGGCACATGGACACGGGAGATGTCGTCCTCAAGAGCGTTCCGGCCACCCGGGTGGCCATGCTTTCCGCCACCGCGACCAGTTACGACGACCCGACGTCGATCACCGAGAACCTCAGCCCGCTCTATCCGCGGCTGATGGAGCTCATGGAGAAGCACGGCGTGCCGATGACCGGTGCGCCGATCGCCTACTACACCGAGGCGCCGACCGGGCCGGGCGACGAGACGATCGGCGTGCACGCCGCGTTCCCGATCGGCGACGCCGCGGTTCCGGCCGACGCCGGGTTCGACGCGGTCGTGGTGCCGCCGGTCGAGCAGGCCGCCACCGCGGTGCACCACGGTTCGATGTCCGAGGCTTTCCGCACCGGTCAGAAGCTTGCCAACTGGATCGACGACAACGGCTACCGCGCGGTCGGCCCCGGGTTCGCGGTCGAGGTCTACCTCGACTGCCCGCCCGGCGACTTCGACAAGTGGATCACCGAGATGCAGGTGCCGGTGCGGGTCGCAACCGGGAACTAAATCCCGTTTCGGAAGGGGGGTCGAGTCGCGGTGCGGTCCAGGCGTCGTCTGGCCGCTGGGCCTCGTCGCGGCCGGCGCCCATTCCGAAACAGGAGCTAACCTCAGGTCGGGGTGTGGGCGGCCGATGGGGCGGGACGGCACGGAAAATGCAACCGGGCCGCTACCGAAAGGCCGCGACCATGACAGCCCCGATCCCGTACGCGCAATACCCGACCAACCCGCCCTGGGTGACGCCGGAGCCGGACCCGGCGCCGGCCGCGGCGACGGGTCCGCACACGGACCACGGCCGGCTGCTCGTGCGCTTCCCGGAAGAGATGGCGCGGGCAGCCCGGCCGCAGGCGCCGTCGTGGGCCCCGGTGGTGTTCTGGACGTTGCTGCTCGGCGTGCCCGGGGTGGTTTCGGCGGTCCGCCGCGGCGCGGAGGCGCACCGCGGCGGTAACGAGCGCTACCCGTACTGGATAGCCTTCGGCACCGTGCTCACCGCCGCCGTCGTGGCGTTCCTGACACTCCGGACGACGTGAGACGACCGCCGGCCACCGACGCGGTAACGGGAGCGCCAGTCACGGACACGGTGACGCGACCGACGGTCACGGTGACGCCCGGCGCCGGTCACCGACTACGGTGACGGAGCGGTGGTCGCCGACCGGGTGACGCGGTGGTCAGAACACGACGGGCACGCCGTCCCGGACGAGCTGCCAGTTCTTGACGAAGAAGTCGGCCGGGTCGATGGCGCCCTTGGCCTGCGCCCACTCGATCAGTAGCTGCCGGATCTCCTGCTGGGCGTTGTAGACCTGCGTCTTCACGATCCCGGGGAAGTTGCCGCCCCCGGAGCGGCGGTAGTTGTTGACGGCCACGACGAAGCGCGCCGCCGGGTCGACGTCGGCGCCGGCGATCCGCAGGCGGGTGATGCGGGAGCCGACCGGCTTACTGATGTCGATGTCGTAGTCGACGCCGGAGAGAACGTCGTAGTTGTAGTCGGGCACTGCGGGGTCGCTGATCGTGGCCGGGTCGGCGGGAGCACCGGGCGCGAGCGTGACGAAGTACTTCGCCGAGTATTCGAGGTACGCCTTCACCTCGGCGCCGGTCAGCACGACGGCCTCGAGCGTGTTGTCGTAGATGTAGAGGCCGGCCACGTCCTTGATCTTGACGTCGCCCTGCGGGAAGACCGCGGTGCGGCTGAACGGGGCGGCGATCGACAGTACCGGCAGGCTCGCGTGCTCGGTCCCGGCCAGCGCCGCGGTGACCGTGTCGGTCTGCACCTTGTTGATGTAGTCGAGGATCGGGGTGTCCTCGTAGCGGGAGGACGTCGCGGAGAGTTCCTCGGTCGAGGTGGCCACGACCTGGTTCACGTACGCCACGGTCTTGTTGTGCTGGGCCCGCACCGCCGCCAGGACGTGCGGGTCGGGCTCGACCGTGTTGGTGTTCAGGGTGGCCGACGACTTGGTGGTGACCGCCCAGCGGCCGTTGCGGCGCACCAGGTCGAAGTCCATCTTCGTGAGGCGCTGACCCCACTTGGACGGTTCGGAGAGCAGCACCTGCCTACCCGTGCGCGCGTTGGTCACGAACCGCTGCGCCACCTCGGCGTGCGCGTGCCCGAAGAGGATGGCGTCGATGCCCGGCACCTGCTCGGCGATGAGCGCCGACGGGTTCTCGTTGGGCAGTTCGGGCCCGTACGACGAGGTGCCGCTGTCGCCGCCGTGTGCCGAGATCAGCACGATGTCAGCACCACGGGCGCGCATGATCGGCACCCACTTGGCCGCGGTCGCCACCAGGTCGAGGAACTCGAGCTTGCCCTCGACGTTGGCCCGGTCCCAGATCGCCACGCCGGGGTTGGTGAGCCCGAGGATGCCGACCCGCAGGGTGGGCGCGTGCCGCCCCGGCGAGACCTTCTTGATGACGTACGGGGTGAACGCCGGCCGGCCCGTCCGCGCGTTCACCGCGTTGGCCGCCAGCGCCGGGAAGCCGAGCTGGCGGATCCACAGGTCGAGCAGCGGCAGCCCGTAGTTGAGTCTCCTACCCACATAGTTCGGGCCCGGACGCGGTGCTACCAACACCGGCCGAGCCCTTGATCGCTTCTGAGGAGCGACCCATGAGCACCGTACCGACCCCGACCAACAACGGCGACCGGATCAACGACAGCATCGTCCTGGCCGCCATCGCTGCACTCGCCGTGTTCGCACCGACCAGCCGGGAGCAGGTCGCCGACATGCTCCTGTTCTGGGTGCGCCGCGCCGAGATGACCGCGGCCGACCTGGCCGAGATCCAGCGGCGGATGTTCCCCAATTCCAACTGCCCGGACTGGTGCATCCTCACGCACGACCAGGAAGACGACGAGCGCGACGGCCTGGCCCTGCACATGGGCGCCGACCACACCGACGCCACCGTCCGCCGGCTGCTCGATGCTCACCACCTCGAGCTCCAGGTGGCCCGGACGGACAACCTCGACGAGGGCACTCTCGGCAGGCCGAACCTCTACGTCCGCATGGAGGTCGAGCTGACGACGTGGGAGCAGGCGGCCGAGCTGGCCCGCACGATCCTCGACGGCTTCGGCTACCTGGCCGGAGCCGACAAGCCCTAAGGAGACATCATGGTCAACAGCATCCTCGCGGGCGTCCGCGACTTCCTGCTCATCATCCTGATGCTGGTGCTGATCGCGGGCAGCATCATGCTCAAGGGCTACTTCGACGAGGTGAGCGCGCGATGGGAGCGGGCCACGACCGTCGACCAGGCGTGCGTGCTCGACCCGGAAGCGCCGGGCTGCTGAGATTCGGCCACCGCCCGGCCGCCGCCCGGCCGAATTCCGCCAGCGCCTGGCGCAATTCGCGGCCCGTCCCACGTTGCCCATGGGCAACACCGGGGCGGGCCGCTTCGTGTCCGCCCCACGCGCGCGCGGGCGCGAGGTCGTGTCTCCCATGGGAGACAGAGGCCTAGCCTGTAGCGCGCTACTCGCCCTCGGGGTCCTCGTCGAGCGGCGGCCGGTGCTGCGCCACCCAGGCGTCGACGTCCTCGCGCAGCCAGACCTGCACGCCGCCGGGCAGCGTGTCGAAGGGCTGCGGGAAGTCCTGGCGGCGGTCGTTGACCAGCTGCAGCGCGCGCTGCCGGGTGACGCCGAGCAGGTCGGCGATCTCGCCTGACGTGTAGAGCTTCCGGGCCACGTTGATCACGGTACGTACGGGCGGACTTTACCTTGGGTGTAACCAGGTTCTTTACAGAGGGAAACTCCGGTCGTAACGTGGGCCTCTGGCGTGGCGGGTCTTGGCCCCCAGACCGAGGCCCGTCACTGCCCAGGTGAGTGGAGTGCACTCACCTGCCTTCTGGGGAGGCGGACCCATGACACCGGAGCGGCGGCACAAGGACGCGATCAGCGCGGCGCGCGAGTGGCGCGACGAGCAGCGATCGATCCCGAGGAAGGGCGACCGCATCCTGGTCCGCTGGCCCGGCGGCCCGTACGACTTCGACATGGAGTTCGTCCGTCTGCGCGAGGACCTCGGAGCGCACGCGCCGGGCTGGCTGTGGCTGGTCGGCATCGTCGGCTGGTCAGAACTCGACCACGGCCGTCTCCGCTGGCCGGACGTGCGGACGCTGTACGCCCGGCCGATCGGCGACAGCACGTTCGAGATGGTGCCGCGCCGGCCGCCGCTGCCGCGCTAGGCGTCCAGCTTCCCCTCGATCACCTTGAGCACGTCGCGGATCTCCGCGGTACGTCGCTCGGTGATCGCGGCCAGGCCGCCCAGGCTGTACACCCGGGCGGTGGGGTCGGCGTCGCCGGTGACCACCTTCCGGATCTCCGCGGCGATCCACTTCTTGTCCTCGGCGGTCAGTGCCATCGGTACCCCTTCCAGGTGCCAGGATCGGGTGTCCTGCTCGCGCGCCGGCAGGGCCGACGCCGAGAAGTGAGCGTGCTGGGTGTGCGGGTTGCTGCCGGTGTACGCCTTCGGCTTCCAGCCGCGCGACGACGACCAGATCACCCGGTCGTGGATCACGTACGTGAGCCGTTCCTCGAGGCCGTTCGCGCAGCGCTGCACGATCAAGGCCACCACGTCGCGCATGGTGAAGCCCTCGCCGAGGCCTGCGTCGACGTCGATGGCGTGGACCAGGCCGCGGCCGTCCGGCTGGTGGTCCGAGGTCGAGTCGTGCAGACCGTCGGCGATCCAGCCGTCGGAAGAATTCTTCCGGTCCGGGAATACCTCGTCGAAGTCGGCCCGGAGCGCGACCAGGCAGGGCACGAGGCGCGGCATCAGCGGCCGTCCCTCAACTGACCGGATCCGGTCAGTTGGGCGAGCAGGTCGCGGTTGCCCTGCTGCACGGCGGCCGCGATCCGCGCGTCCAGCTCGCCGTTGACCCGCCGGGCCACCGTGTCCAGGGTCGCCGTCTGCGCGGTGGTCTCCTGCTGGATCTGCTCGACGCGGCCGGACACGCCGCCGGCCACTGCCGCGCCGCCGCCGATGCCGCCGAGGATGCCGAGCACGCCGAGGATCGCCCCGGCGTCCCAGTGCGCCAGGGTCGCCAGCAGCACGGCGATACCGCCGAGCACGGCGATCAGCCCGACCGCGGGCCAGGTGAGTCGCTGCATGACGTCCTCCTACAGGGTGTCGAAGTAGACGGTGACGATGACGGCCCCGGCCGCGCCTGCGCCGCCGTTGACCGCCGACGAGGAAGCGCCGATGTGGCCGCCGGACCCGCCGCCGCCGTACTGCCGCCCGGCCACTCCGGCGCTGTTCGTCCGGCCGGCCTGGCTGCCGCCCATGTGGCTCGCCCCGCCGTCCCCGCCACGGCCCTGCGCCGTGCCTGAGGCGACGGCGAACCCGGTGCCGCCCGTGCCGCCGGCCATGGCCACATCCCCGCCCGAGCCGCCCGAACCGCCGAGCCGGTCGCCCGCCGCCGGGCTGAAGTTGTTCGTGCCACCGGCCGCCCGCGACGACCCGCCGCCGCCGCCGTTCGCGACCATGTGCGCACCGAACGACGTGGTGCCGCCGTCCCCGCCGTCGCCCGTCCCCGCCGTGCCGCCCGCGCCGATCGTCACCGAGACAGACGAGGCGAAGTCCGAGGCGTCGAACCATCCCTCGCGGTACTCGCCCGCGCCGCCGCCGTCGCCGAATGCCCACTGGCTGGCGCCGGTGGCCGTGCCGCCGCCGCCTGCGCCGCCGCCGCCGATGCAGATCAGGTGTACGCGGTGCGCGCCCGACGGCTTGTTCCAGGTCGTCGAGGCCGTGATGACCGTGCGGGTGGGCCCGTTGATGTAGGCGTTCACCTTGTCTTCCACGGTGTCCAGCGCGGTGTCTACCGCCTCGGCCAGGTCCTGGCCCAGCGATGCGCCGTCGGGCGGGTCGCCCGCCTCCTGGTAGGGCAGGCTGTAGTTGGTGGTCACGTCGGCCATGGCCGTGCTCCTTACGTCGGGACCGTGAACCGGCCGAGGACGGCCCACGAGGAGCCGAAGGTCAGGATGCCGACAGAATCGCCGGGGACGATGTCCGCGCTGTCGGCCAGGTTGAGCACCGGCAGGTTGGTGAGCACCGTGCTGCCCACCTGCACGGTGTTGGCGAACGTCACGCCGTCCCAGGCGATCACCACGCCCTTGCGGTAGCCGAGCACGGGCGCACTGGACGGCACCACCAGCGGCACCAGGTCATCGCTGCGCATCAGAGTTCCCCGACCTCGCCGAACGGCTGCTCCCGGGTGATGGCGGTCATGGCCTGCGCGGGCGACAGCGGGATCGTCAGCTCATCGATCACGTGCACGCGCTCCTCACCGCCGAGCACGATCGTCACGGCGTCCCCCACGGTCAGGGCCGGGTTGACGATGGACTGGAAGTCCACCGCGAACGGCACGCCGAGGCTCTGCCGCAGGATCGACGTGGCGGCCGATACCGCCTGGGCGTCGGTGAGCAGGAACGGCGAGGAGTAGTAACGCGGCACCCGGCCGAACGAGCCCTCCCAGTACGTCGGGGAGGCGGGGTCGTCATCGACCACCACGCCCCTGGCGGGGGCGGTGTCGTCGAGCGTCTCGCCGGTGGCCACCACGGCGTTGTAGACGCCCTCGCGCGACAGGTCCCGGCTCAGCTGGACGAGGACACCATCGGCGCCCTCGTTGCACGTCCACACCGGCTCGACCACCGTGGGGGCGTCTTTGATGACCAGCACGCCCCGGTAGTCCCAGTACCAGACCTTGCCGAGCGAGGTGATCAGTTCGTTCAGGAAGGCGTACCGGTCTTCCTCGGCCAGGACGGCCCGGCCGATCTGCTCATCGTCGGTATCGTCGTCCCATTCGATGTCGGCCCATCCCCAGACCGGCCACACCATGCTCTCCAGGACCGTGCCGTATTCCTGGGTGGCACCGAACTGGGTCGGTGAGGACAGCCGGCCGTCCACGATGCCCTGCATGCGGTCGGCGCCGGTGATGCGGATCGGGCCGAACGGTGCCTCGTCCTGCTCGACGGACTGGATGCGGTAGTAGCCGAGCGACACCCACTCGATGGCCCCGCCGCCATAGTCCAGGCCGCGGCGTACGAAGATCTCGTTGCCGTACGGGGTGAGCGCGTCGGTGGCCGACTGGGGGAAGCCGTCTGCGCCGGAGGTCTCGAGCGTCAGGGTGCCGCGCACCTGCGCCTTGGCGTCGAAGCGGACGTCGCCCGACAGAATCTCGATCTCCGTGCCCGTGGGCGACGTTCCGGTCTGGCCGGGAGCCACCACGAACGCCTGACTCACCGCGCGGTGAGACCCCCGCAGGGCGGCCAGGAAACGATCGGAGACCGGCCTCACGGGACCACCACCACACTCGGGCTGGCCACGTACTCGGCCACGTCGGCCCAGGTGCCGAACTCCGTCAGCACGTCCGCCCAGCTGCCGAACTCCAGCAGCAGCGACTCCCACGTGACGGTGGAGCCCACCACGCCAGCGCCGGGCGCGGCCACGACAGTGCACGGCAGGTCGAACCATCGGCGAGCGCTGACGTGGCCGAACCGGCGACGCACGGCGTCGCCCACCACCACGTAGCCGCCGGGGATGTCGCGGGAGTCTGCCGGGGCCTGGATGTAGAGCGGGTCGCCCGAGGCCAGCACCAGCTCGATGGCGTCCGCGTCGGAGATGCTGTCGGCCTTGACGGTCATCTGGAACTGCCGGGCCAGCCGCACATCGGTGACGGCTACCGGGTTGGACCGGCCTATCACCGCGAAGATCCCGTTACGCGCGGGCAGGGTGATATCGCCGTGGCCGACCACGGAGACGGCCCGGTTCAGGAATGGCCGCGTGATCGACTTCAGCCACACCGCCGTCTGCGCCGGGGTGAAGGTGAAATCCCAGAGGTCGGTGCCGTCGTCGATGCGGTAGACGTGCTCGACGCCCGGGGTGAACTCGTAGTCGTCCGCGCGGGCGTCACCGCTGACCACGGTGACCGCCTCGCCGCCGCGCAAGGTGGTCCAGGTCAGCCCGTCGTTGAGGCTCTTCTGGAAGTGCGCCGGCCCGGCCGACAGCCCGGCGCCGACCACACGCACGCGCGAGAGCACGGTATCGAGGGTGACAGCGATGCTCATACGTGCGCTCCCCGCTGCGTGGCCCGGCGCTTCAGGTCCCGGTTGGCGATCTTGATGACCTGCTGGACGGCCCCGCCAAGGTCCACCTGGACGTACAGGTCACCGCTGAAGCCGCCACCCAGCTCGCGGTTCGGCGTGACGTGGCCGTTGCCGCCCATCGTCACCACCTCCGGGCCGCGCTCACCGACGAGGTAGGAGCGGCCGGCCGACACCGGGCCGCCTGAGGCCCGCTTGCCGATCACTCCCGCGATCTGCCGGTTGATGCCGGCCACCACCTGGCCGACGTTGGACCCGACGGAGATATAGACCCGCTCGTCCTTGATCGCGCGCAGCGTGCGGGCCACGCTGGCGGCCACCGAGCCGACGTTCGAGTAGGCCTCCACGCGGACGCGGCGGTCCTTGACGGCGGCGAGCTCGCGGTTCGCGTCGGCCCGGAACTTCGAGAACTTGTCTCGGGCGGCGGCCAGCTTGGGCCCGACGCCGGGCACCCAGGAGAACGCGGCAGCGGCACCATCGAGGATCTTGCCGAACTGGTTGATCACGTACACGCGGAACTCCAGGAAGCCCTCCTTGGTCCGCGTGAGGAAGTTCCGGACGTTGGAGTACCACGACGCCAGCTTCCCGATCGCAACGCCCAGCCCGATGACCACGTTGGTGATCAAGTCGATGAGGTCGGAGAAGAACTGGTTGGTGTCGTCTCCGTTCGCGCTGATCTTCTCGAAGAACAGCGAGATGGCGCGGCCGATGCCGGGGAGTTTGTCGGCCAGGATGCGGAACAGCGGGACGGACGCCTTCACCGCGGACTCGATGCCCGGCATGGCGTTCTTCAGGAACTCGGCGAAGGCGGGGGCGAGGTCATCGACCACCGGGCCGAGCTCGCGGCCGAGGCGGTTGATGGCCGGCCGGATGGCGTCCAGCGCGTCCTCGAAGGTCTTGGCCGCCCGGACCAGCGGCCCCTCGAAGGGCTTGGAGAACTCGGACAGGATGCGGTTCGCCTTGGCCTTCAGCGGCTCGAAGGCCGCCGTCACCGCGGGCGAACTCATCGCCTTCTTGATACCGATGGCCAGCCCGGCGCCGCCCACACCGAGGATGACCGCCGAGGAGATCGCGGCCCCGAGGGCGGGAGCCATCGCGACGGCCAGCCCCGCCACCAGAACGCCGGCCACCATCTTGCCCATGGGTGGGATAGCCGAGATGGCCGACGAGAGACCCTCGCCGATGCTGGAGGTGAGGCGAGACAGCTTGTTCCTCAGGCCCTTGCCGAGCCCGTCAACCGCCTTCTCTGCACCCGCGGCGGCCTTGCCGACGTTGTTCTCGCCGTCGAAGCGGATCTTCACCGTACGGGTGCCGGCCATCAGGACCCTCCGAACTTACGGACCACTTCGTCGGCAGCCTCCAGCCAGCGGCGGGAGATCTCGACCTGGTTGTCCTTGATGGTCTTGAAGAACCAGTACGACTCCGTGCCGATGTGCGGCTTGCCGAACTGGTCGTAGTAGTTCGCGCCGAACTCACTGCCGAACAGCAGCTTGTACGCGGGCTTCTTGTTGCTGCCCAGCTTCTTGTTGCCGCCGGCGACCACCACGGGCAGCCGGTCCTTGGCCGCGCGCACGGTGGTCGCCACCAGCGCGGCCTGACGGCCCTCGTTGATGCCGGCCTGCTTCGCCTCGGCCGCGATCTCCTTGGAGATCTCCAGGGCCGCGGCCTTCAGTTCAACGCTGGCGTCCTTCGGCAGCTGCTTCAGGGCGGCCAGCACTTCGCGGACGCCGGAGATGTGGACGCGGACGGTGAGCGCCGTTTTGGCTGCCATCACTCCTCCGTCCGGTCTCGCATGTCTTCCAGCAGGTCCCAGTGGGTGGCCTTGATCCGGTCATCCCAGGCGGCCACCACGTCATACGGCAGCGTGAGCGACATCGCCAGGGCGATGTCCCGCCGGGTCACGCTGCCGACTGGGTAGGGTCCACCTCGTCCTCGTCCAGCTCGTCCAGGTCGCAGGACTCCTCGAAGTCCTTCGCAGTGCCGTCGAACTGGCCGGTCCGGACCGCCGCGTTGTAGGCGATCTTGTAGAGGTCGGTGGCGTGCATGTCCGCCTGCAACTTGGCCAGCGACGCGCCCTTGTTGGTGCGCTCCCACTTCGCGATGTCGCGGGAGGTCGCCGCCAGCTCGTACGCGTCGCCCTCGTCCGGCATGATCTTCAGCTTGATCATCAGGCGGCCGACTGGCTGAAGACCGGCTGGTCGATGACTTCGAACGTGGCGTCGAACAGCTTCCAGTTGCCGGACTCCCCGCCGAACTCCACCGGCACCGGCACGATGCTGAACGTGGCCACGTCCTGGCCCGTGCCCGCCTTCGCCTGAATGACGATCTCGATCGGGTCACCGGCAGTGGCGGCGGCATCCAGCGCGACGGCCAGGCCGCCCGTGCCGCGGTCCTGGTGGCCGGCCAGCTCCAGCGTCCAGCTGGTGCTGTCGCGGTCCTTGTCCACGCCACCGAACGTGCGCATGGTCTGGGTGGGGGTGTCGGGGACCAGGCGGGCCTTGCTGACCTGGCTGGCGTAGGCCACCTCATCGATCTCAACGGTGGGGTTACGGAACACCATCGCGCGGGCGTAAGCCATCTCAGGCTTCCCTTCGTACGAGTAGGAACATGGCTTGCAGGTCGCCTGCTTCGGTCTGGACCAGGCCGGGCTCGATCCGGTCGACGAAGCCGAAATCGGCCAGGCCGTCAGCGATCGGCTCATGGTGGGAGTCGAACCACTCCGACGCCTTCACCTCGTCCGACGGCAGGATGACCGCGATCCGCCAAGTGGCCTCGAACGCCCCGGCCTCGGGGTTGTCCAGGGACTGAAGAAGCGGCCAGGCGTCGCCGGTGTTCATCGCGTTCGGCCGATACTTGTAGCCCTTCACGCCCTCGATCTCCGAGAGCGCGTCGGCCAGCTCGGCTCGGTCTCCGGTGAGGCTCATCCGACCTTCAGCCTTCTGTGCGGGCCTTCCAGCCGGCGAACCTCGGAGTCACGCGAGGGCGGCACAGTGTTGCCCTGCTCGGAGTCCCCGCGCAGCACCATCAGCGGCAGCTTGCGGCGGGCCAGGTTGACCGCCACGCGACGCATGAGCGCCTCGCGCAGGTCGTCCGGGTAGGTGGCCGGTACGCGGCAGACCCCCCGCTGAGCGGTCGTCTCAGCGTCCAGTGCGTCCTGGATCTCAGTGTCGGTCCAGCTGTTCTCGCCCAGGTAGCCGAGGTCGTCAGGGTCCTCGCGGGCAGGGTCGGCGCCGCGCAGGTCGGCCAGGCCAGGCAGGGCGTTGACCGCGGTCACGTTGGCCACGAAGTGAATCGCGCCCTCGGTGGAGGTGACCGAGGCCAGCCAGCGGCCGGCCGCGTCGACCACCAGGGACCACTCGTACTCGGAGTCCGTCTCCAGAGTGGCGACCGCCGTGGTGCCCTCGGGGTCGGTGACCAGGATGGAAGCCACCGCGTCCGAGGTCACGCCGATGTGCCAGACATCATCGATGCCCAGCTCCTGCACGGCCTCGGTGGTCGCTTCCATCCCGGTCACCTCCCTCAGTTCTTCGTGCTCTTGGCCGGCGGCACGGCCTTGCGGACTGCCGGTGCCGCCTTCAGGCGCTCGATCTCCTGGCGCAGCTGGGCGTTCTCCTGCTCCAGCTGCGTGATGCGTGCGAGCGCCTTACGGCCCTGCGCGACCTTGGCCATTACGCCTCGCTGTTCGGGTCGAACGTCACCTGACGCACGCCCGCGATGTCGGTGTTGGCGACCGCGTAGTCCGCGTACAGGCCGACCGTCACGAAGCTGAGCTGCGGGATGTTGCTCGTCTGGACGGTCGCGCCGAAGTCCCAGAACAGCCGCTCCGGAGCGCCCGCCCACGCCATCACGACGGACGGGTCGAACAGCCACGAGTTGGTGCTGGCGCTCGCCGGCGTGCCCAGCGCGTACGCCGGAACCCAGGTCGAGCCGCCGACGTTGATCGTGGAGTAGCGCGACGCCGTGGTGCCGTTGGCGTTGCTCGGCGCGATCATCGGGTACAGCGGGCGGCCCTGGTCGTCCTTCACCCGGGCGGCCACGCGGTAGAGCGCCTGGTGCACGGCGAAGGCCGTGAACCGGTTGCCGCCGCGAGCGAACAGCAGGTCCGCGTAGGCCTGCTCGAACGACTCCATGGTCGCCTGGTACTCGTCGTTGGACGGGGAGGCGTCCGTGGCCGTCAGCGCGATGTCCGTAGCCGCCGTCAGCGTGGCCAGGAAGGTGGCGATGGCCGCCTCACGGTCCTCGTAGAACTCCCGCAGCATCTGCTCCCACAGGATGCCCGACAGCGCCGGGTTGCCCTGCGTGCGCCACAGCTGGCGAGTGATCTCGACCTTGCCCCAGAGCTGGCCCGGGGTGATGGTCTGGAGCTCGTCGACGAACGAGCCGCCCGCGGGCTCCGTCTTCTCGGTGGCCACGGAGACCAGGCCCGAGGAGCTGGTGAACTTCGGGACGTAGAACGGCATGCCGCCGTCGGGCGGAGCACCGCGGCCCGCAAGGTCCCACAGCGGCGTCGCGTAGTCGCGCTGCGGCACCCACATGTCCGGGCGCAGCTGGGCGACCCGGGTGCCGGGCACGTCGGCGATCTCGACGTCGGCGAACGACTGCTTCACGAAGTCGTCCACGCGGCGCTGGGCGGCGCCCGGGTCGCGCTTCTCCACGAAGGCCGTGATCGTGGCCATGATGTCGCGGGAGAAGTCGTGCTCGGTCGCGCTGGAGAAGTGGTACTTCACCTGACCCTGCTGGTCGGTGCGCGAGAAGGCGTACGACACGGGCTCGGCGACCTGGGTCACCGCGGTCTGCCGGCCGGCGGTCGGGTCGACCACGGGCCGCGGGGCGGCCTCGGGCTTGTAGTTCGCCATGAGCTGGCTGAACATTTCCTTGAACAGGGCGGGAGTGAGCGCCTCATCGGCGGCCTGGACGGTCTCCGGCTTGACTTCGGCCGGAGTCTCCTCCGTGGTGACTTCCTCCGGCATGCCGGATCCCTTCTCGTTTGCCGCCACAGAGATGAGGCGGGCGTCGGTGAATGCCGGGCTGGCCGTGAAGGCCACGCCGGTCAGGTTGGCCATGGACACGAGCGTCGTGCCCGGGTTCTCGGGATCGGGCTGCGTGTCCGCGGTGTCGATGTCGACCTCCACGGAGAAGCCCGTCTTCTTGCCGGCCAGGGCGGCGGCCAGCGCCTTGTCACCGGCCGGACCGTCGAAGACCTTGAAGGTCATCACCAGGCCCTCAGGCGTGCTCTCGGCGGCCGAGGCGCGGCCCAGCTTCATCGAGCCGACGTGCTCATCGTTCAGCCGGATGTACTTCGCGTGGCCGTAGACCGTGGAGTCCGCCGTGAACCGCCACGAGTTGCCGTTGGCGTGCCGCCCGAGCCGGTTCCACGGGACCACCACGCCGCGCAGAGTGCGGCGCTCCTGGTCAACCGTGAACGTCTCGGCGGTCAGTCCGTCGAAGGACAGCAGCTCAGTCACTGAGGGCCTCCTGCTGGCCGAGGGTGGATGTGACCCGCCGCGGTTCGAGCGAAGCGGCGCTGGGGGCCGCGGCGGGAGGCAGTGGGACCTTGCCCTCGTCCTGGCGGTACTCCTCGACCGTCAACGCGCCCATGGCCACCTGCTTCTCGGCGACCTCGACGCGGGTACGCGGATCAGCGCGCAGGTAGTCGTCCAGCTTGAACTGGACGGTCAGGCCGGGCCGGGTCACGTCGGGCATGTTGAGCCGGTCCGTGATGGCGTCCATGTACGGCGCGAACACGGTGTTGATGCGGTCCTGGCGCCGGTCCACAGCGTTCTGATACGTGCGGCTGGTCGTCGAGATGCCGAGGTCTTCGGGGTCGACGCCGATCATGTTGGCGAGGTTCAGGTCGTTGCGCTTCTGCATCTCGATCAGCTGCAGCTCGCTGGGCGTCGGGTCCTGAATCGGGTTGTAGCTCAAGCTCGCCGGGACGTAACCGTCGATGCGCTGCGACCGGGCTTCCTGCCAGTCGGCCAGCATCTCCTCGATCTCCTCGTCCGACCCGGGGTCCACACCCTCAGCCGGCGAGAAGTAGCCGCGCATCTTCGGGTTCGCGGCCAGCAGGTCGGCCACGTCGTCCAGGGCGATGGACCTCGCGATCACCCGATAGCCGACGTCCAGCAGCCCGGGGTTCGGCGACTCGAATTTGATCACCTGGTCGAAGGGGACCTCTTCGCCCTCCATCCAGATGACGCCCTCGGCGGCGTTGCCCGACGGGAGGTAGCCGGCCTGATAGCTCGCCGGAGGATCGAACGAGACGGTGCTGTTGTCGTACCGCCTCACCTGGGACGGCCGGGTGTACTCGTCGAACCCGGTCACCCGCCACCAGCTCACGGCGTCGAAGAGCAGGTCTTCCAGCACCTGGCTCTTCACGACGACGTTGGGCACGTTCGGGTCGTGCTGGGTCAGCAGCGGGATGGGGATCTCGCGGTTGTTCAGATCCTTGGCGACCAGCGGCAGCGTGGCGATCGAGCAGATGAGGTTGCGGCCCTTGAGCACCGCGGGAATGGACAGCGCCTGCTTGCGGTCGACGCCGCCGAGCTTCTGCTCACGCCACGAGACCAGCTGCTGAATCTGCGTGAACTGGCGCTGCTGAACCGGGTCTGGGCGCGCGCCGAAGAAGAACCGGCGCAACGCCTCCCCAAACCCCATGGTCACATGGTAGGACACAAACGGGGACTACTCCCCACTTGCGCTCTCACTTCTTCGGCAGGAGCACCCGCATCCGGCCCGAGGAGACCGGCAACGTCTGCGCCAGGAACGCCGCGCCGCCGGCCGCGTACAGGGCATCGACGTCGCCGTCGCTCTTGCGCGAGAACACCCAGGCGTCACCCCGCGGGGCCTTCTCCGCGCCCAGGGCGTTGTCGTCCAGCAGCGGATCGCCGGAGTGGGCCAGCTGGTGAGCGGTGACCAGCGAGGCCAGCCCCATGCACACCTGCGTCGTCTCGCCCCGGATCTCCTCGGCCGTCACGCCACGCGGCGGCCACAGCGCCCCGGGCGTCTTGCGCTCGGCCAGCTGGGCGCCGGCGGCCGCGGCCGGGCCTGACGGCAGCCACCCGAACGCGCGCGGCTTCACCTTGGCCACCAGGGCAGGCAGCTCGCGGACCGCCCGGTCCACACAGCCGCGACCCTCCCAGGCCTGCACGCCCTCGACGCGGACGCGGCCACCGGGCAGCACGGTGGCGGCGTAGAGCGAGGCGTGCTGCAGCGCCGGCGACACGTCGAAGCACAGCGCCAGCCGGGAGCGGTCCGCGATGGGCGCCGGGTCCAGGCAGAGCGCCCAGTCGTCCGGGTCGATCGCCGGGTCGTCCAGGTCCACCCGGATGCACATCTTCTCCGTACGGAACCCGGCGGCGGCGGCACCGCCCATCGCCATCTTCCGCCGGGCCTCGTTGATGAGGTCTTCCAGTGGCCGGGCGTTGACGTCCCACCCGGTCCGGGGGTTCGCCTGCAGCAGGGCCTGCGGGTCGTCCAGCTCCGAGCCGGGCGGGGCGCTGTACTCGATCAGGCCCAGGCGGTAGTCGCCCTCGCCGGTCTCGATGTGGTCGCGCGCGCTGTCCTGCATCTCGTTGAGCACGACCGAGCGCCGGGAGCCGGCGTTGCTCAGCGCCCAGATCTGGCTGTCCCACAGCGAACAGGCCGGCTCCATCGCCTCCCACGCCTCGTAGGAGAAGTGCTGCCGGAGCTCGTCGGCCACTCCGCGGTTGACGGTCAGCGACCGGCCACCCTCTTCGTTGGCCGGCGCGATCAGATAGCGCGCCTCATGCACCGACCACGACTCGATCTCGCCGTTGGTCTGCCGGTACCACTTCTTGCCCGGCTCGTGCTCCTCGTCCAGCCAGCGAGTGCGCATCACGAGCTTGCGGGCTTTGTTCCAGCTCTCCTTGGCGTACTGAAGCTTCGTCGAGGTGCCCAGCGTGACCGGGTACTTCTTGTGGAACTGCCAGTACGTGCTCAGCAGCACCGGCAGCTCAGTCTTGCCGTTCTGCCGGGCCACCAGCAGCAGCACGATCCGAAACCGCGGCCTGCCATCCTCGAGCAACTCCATACCGTGGATGGCCGTGAAGCGCTGCCAGGGCAGCAACGGGCGTCCGATCCGTTCACACCAGCCCTCGAACTCGAAACCCTCCGTCGTGGCCTCCGTGAGAGCGCATCCACACCCGCACGGGCCCGGCTCCCCAGTGACCAGAGGCGGCGTGAACAGCCGCGGGGTCACTGCACCACGGGTGAGCACTTCAGGCTCGGCTACGAGCGTCACAGCGGCCTCCAGAGGCGTCGGGGAGAGAGAACGGACAGAGGGGCGTGGATGTCTGGACCCCCTGGGTGGGGATAAACGGCCTGGTCACAGCACTGCTCACCATTGCGTCACTGCCTTGACCTGAGGCGGGGCAGTGCGCCCGGGGTCCCCCACGTGCAGGTTGCACGCCTTGCACGCGGCGACCAGGTGGGCGGGGTCATCGGCAGCACAGCCTCGGCAGCGGCCACGCCCGTGCACGTGGTGTACCTGGGTTGCGGTGCCGGTGCAGTACGCCATGCCGCCCATCACCGGCCAGGTGCCTGGGCAGGCGAGCCGGCAGGTGTAGCCATCGCGGGCGAGGACGTCCGCCCGCACCCTCCGCCACCGTCTGGTGCTGCCCCCCGCCCATGCCTCACTCATCGCCGCAGTGCACCGATCACGCCGAGCACGACGACCAGCGCGAGCAGCACCCCGGCCAGGTTGTTGCCGATCTCCAGTGTGATCATGACGTCCCCCTGTTCTCGTTGATCCACGCGAGCTTGGCTGCGTGCCTCTGCCGCAGGCCCCAGTCGCGCTGCCGCTTGCGCACGGCCCGCTCTGCCCGCTTGGCCGTCTTCTTGGCGATCGCCTGCCGGGCCATGTCGGCAAGGCGCTCCCGCCACTCCTGCTCCTCGGTCTCGGTCATCGCTTGCTCCGTGGGCAGTTAGGGCAGGTGCAGTCGAGGCTGCCGGTCGCGGCGTAGTGCTCCTCGTCGGCCAGGAACTCCGCAACGTCAGAGAGGCTGGGCAGCTCGGCGATGTAGGCCGCTCGGCTGATCTCGCGCCGAGCCTTGGCCCATACGTCGGTGTTGGTGTCGTCGGTCATTTCCGCTCCTCTGCGTCCGCTGCGTCCCACTGCGTCCGGGACGCAGGAATCACCTGCGTCCTGCGTCCCACCCCCTATAGGTGGGACGCAGGGACTCAGTGGTTAGGTCTTTTGATCTTGGGACGCAGATGACCGCCCCAATTTCTCGGCGAGCAGGACCCCCGAGTCGGCGATCACGCCCGGCCGCGGGTGCCTCGACGGAACCTCGGGCCAATGGATGTGCCCAGCGCGCTGCAGGATGGTCAGAGCGACGTCGAGCGTCTCCCGCCGGAACGCGACGCCCGCGGCCCGTAGCTGGTTCTCCAGGGACCTCGTGGACGCGAACCGCCCGGACATCTCCCAGCCGAGCACCTGGATGACCGCATCGCCGAGCAGGTCCGCCTGACTGCGCTGCACGTCGTTGCCGGCCGCCTTGTCCGGGGCCGAGCAGTAGACCTCGAGCTGGGCGCCGGAGCTGTCGACGTGCAGCGCCCCGGCGTAGAACCAGCCTTCGCTGCTCGCCTTCTCGTCGGTGGAGCAGTGCTGCTCGACCTGGCCGTAGCGGTCCTTCACGACGTGCAGTGAGGACATCCCGTGCCGGCCGCGCCGGATCGGGCTCTCCTTGGACGCCTTGAGCCGGAAGCCGACCCCGTCCACCTCGTCGAGCCAGGCCGTGGAGCCGTAGCCGTGCCGCTCGTCCTGCCGGTCGCGGGCCTTCGGTGGGTGGCCGAGGCTGAGCGGTGTCCCGCCGGCCGCGATGACCGGGGCGGCGAAGTGCGCCCGGTACTCGCCGACCGCCTCAGGCTTGTCCACAGGCCAGCCGTGTTGTGCACAGGCCGCGTTGATGCCGTCGAGCACGGCCAGGGCGACGCCCTTCGGGATCTCCCGGGCGAACTCCCCCGGCCCCTTCCAGCGCCGCGTGCAGTCGAGCCAGACGAACCGCTCGATCAGGTCGTCGATGGTGAGGTCGGGCGCGATCATCCTGATGCGGTCGAGGGTGCCGCCCGGGTCGGCCTCCTCGAAGTGCGCGTAGACCACGGTGTGGCCAGCGCGCAGCTCGGCGACGACGTGCCAGACCGCCCACCACGACTTCCCGCTGGTCGTCGGTGCGATCAGGGTGTGCCAGCGGCCGGGGTACAGCATCTGCCGCGCGTCGCCACGCTTGCCGCCCACCGCGGGCTGAGGCGGCTCGTACGTGCCGTCCAGCCACGGTTTGAGGTCGACGCGCCGGGAGCGCTCGACCGCTACATCTGTAACGGTCGGCGGCTCGTACGGCTCGAAGTCGGCCTCGGTCAGCCCGGCCGCAAAATGGTCGCTGGTGTCGTGCCCGACCTTGGCCCGGACGAACCTGCTCCCTGGGGCCACGATGGTGTCGAGCTTGGCCCGCACCTGGGCCGCCCACCCGTCGCCCGGCTCGTCCCGGTCGACCACGCACACCACCGCGCGGCCGGCAAGCGGCGACACATCCACCTTGTGGAAGCTCGGCGCGCCCTGCGGCGCCGTGGTAGCCACGATGCCGTTGGCCTCCAGCGTGTGGACGTCCTCCTCGCCCTCGACGAGGTAGATCTCCCGGTGTAGAGGCGCGGCCCGCAGCTGGGCCAGGTGGTAGAGCGTCGGCGTGCCCTCGGTGTTCTCCTGCTCGATCCGCTTCTTGCCGTCCGGCTTGTACGACCGCTTGACGGTGCGGCCGTCGTCGTAGACGTACCGGAGCGGCTTGCTGTAGGTGGGCCGCTCGTTGAACAGGTCGGCCAGCGTGAGGTCGAGCGCGGCCACGATGTCCTTGGCCTTGCATCCGTTGCTGCGGCACACGATCAGCACCCGGTCACCCCGGTCGGTGACGCCGAGCGATGGGTCGTGGTCGTCGTGCGCCGGACACGTCGCGGTGACCTGATCGCGGCGTCGGGTCTCGACGATCCGCGCCCCCTGGGAGCGCAGGGCAGAGATCACCCGCTCGAAGGCAGTCTCGATCATGCGCCACCCCCTGGCGGGGTGACAGGTGGCCACTCGCAGTCGAGGCCCGCGACGTGGACCCGGTTCATCAGGTCCTGGGCGAGCTTGTCGCGCACGCCGAGGCCGTAGCCGGCGCCCCAGGCGTCCAGCTCGGCGTCGGTCGGCACCCAGCCCGGGTTGTGATACCGGGCCAGCACTCGCGCAGCGGCCCGGAGCAGGTGCTCTTCAGCTACGGTGGGTTCGGTGGCCGGCCTGTTAGCCGCAGGCCGGGCGCCCCCATCCCGCTCGCTCATGCGGCACCGCCGAACAGGATCGCGCGGACACGCTCACGCTTCTCGGGCGGCAGGTCCGGCAGCTGGGCCGCGACGGCTTTAGCGGCGGCGAGGATCTTGGCGTCGTGAAGCTCCCGGCGCTGCAGGTCGGCTTCGTCTTCGTCGCCCCTGAGAACGGCAACGGCGAGCTTGCTTCGCGCCTGGCCGACCTCGGGGTCGACGTTGCGCGTTCGCGGGGTTCTCGTCTCCCGTGCCACGTCCGGGAGTAGGTCGATGTTGGCCACGCGGGCTCCTCTCGGAGCCGTGACCAGCGCTTATTAGGTACGACGAACTGGCCACACAACCGTGCATCACACGGCTTAAGCGGCTACGCTCGGCACCCTGGTGAGAGACGTTGGCGCGCCTTTCACCAGCACTGGGCCACGGTCCAGCTGAGGCCCCGGCCGGTGGTACTGACTCGCAAGGTTAAGTCACCGAGCCGGGGCTACCTGATGTTGATGAGACCCTAGCTGGCAAAGCCCCTACGGTCTAACAGTAGGCACCCTTTTCGTGGAGCAATTCTCCAGCTGTGGCGCGTGTCACCGGCATATCAATCTCCCCTGATGCGCACCTAGCGTCTTCCCAAGTCAGAACGCTTGTCATCGTCAAGTCCGGGCTCGACACCGCAAGCGGGTCAAATACGTCAACCCGTTGATTCCGTGCGACTTCGTTGATTGTGAGCGACTGTGTTGATCGCATAACCGGTATGCGATAACGCTAGGCGATCAGATATCCCGAATACGGGTTAGAAATAGCCTGTGTGCACATCAGTGCAGCCCCACGCAGCAACGCCATAGCCGGGCAGTGGCGCTACGTGATGTCGACCGTCGAGGGGTCGAACGGCTTGCGGCCCGGGCCGACCGGGAGTAGCCGTACGGTCATCAGCTCACGCAGCACCGACTGCTGACGCCGGACGTTGCCGAGGTCGAGCCACGCCTGCCCCGGGTCGTCCGCGTCCAGGACCTCGCCCAGCGCCGGTTTGCGGCCGGCCCCGGCGAACGTCGCGCGAATCTCGGCCAGCCGGTCGTCGATGATCTGCCGGGTCTCGGCCGCCTCGGCTTCGGTCAGCGTGCCCAGGGCGAACAGCCGCGGCACGGCCTTGCGCCGGTCGCGCAGCTGCTTCGCCTCCTCCTGCAGCGGCCGCAGGTCGGCGGCCGGCGCGGCCAGCAAGTCGGCCAGGTCGGGCCGCCGGAGCCGCTCGAGAACGACCAGCGTGACGTAGTGATCGACCGGCTCGGCGACGCGCGTGATCGAGCACGCCGGGCACTTGTAGATCCGGGCCTGCGTGCCCCGGCTCACGATCCCCCGGTACGTGGCCTTCATCGCCACGTCGGCCGTGCACCGGCCACAGAGGTAGTAGCCGCTGCCGAGCCACCGCAGGGCGTTGTCCCCGGCCGGTCGTCGCCCGGGCGTGCTCAGGATGCTGCGCGCGGCCTCGAAGGTCGCCTCGTCGACCAGGGCGGGCCAGGCCCCGGCGCCGCGGTACTCGCCGAGGTGCCAGCGCTGCCCGGCGTACCGGGGGTTGAGCAGCATTGACCGCAGGCCGGTCGTGTTCCAGGGCTTGCCGACGGTGGTCGTCCAGCCGGCGGCGGTCAGCCCGGCGGCGATGCTCGTGAGGGTCTTGCCGTCGAGCAGCTGGCTGTACGCGTCGCGCACGGCCTGGGCCTCGCCCTCGACCAGCTCGACGCCGTCGTAGCCGAACGCTCGGCGACCGGTAGGCGGTAGACCGCGGTCCGCGCGCTGCCGGGCCTCGCGCACCTGGCGCTCGGACTTGATCTCGTTCTCGCCGGTGTCGAACTCGCCGATGATGCCGGCGATCATCCGGCCCATCGCGGTCGTCATGTCGACCTCGGGGCCCTTGACCTGAACCAGGGAGACGCGCGCGTCGCGCAGGATCTCGAAGCCCTGGGCGCGCTCGACCCGGTTGCGCCAGAGGCGGCCCTGCGACCAGACGTAGATCCGGTCGATCTCTCCACGCTGGACGGCTTCGAGCAGCCGGGCGTACTCGTCACGCTTGCCGACGCCCTTGGCCGGGGTGTCGTTGTCGACGAACTCGCCGACCAGCTGGTCGCCGCGGCTGCGGATCAGCGCGACGCAGTCTTCACGCTGCCGATCGACGCCGAGCTCCTGCCCGGTACGGTCCTGCGAGATCCGGAGGTAGACCGCTGCTCTCATAAGGGGGTAGTCTACGGCACTAAGGGAGCCCGTAGTTGAACTCGTGATTGCCGAGCGTCACCGCGTCGTACTTGAGCACGTTCATGGCCCGGGCCATCGGGTGCTTCTCGCCGGTCGTGGTGATCGGCTCCTGCTTGGCGTAGTAGGTGGCCAGCGGCGTGCCCTGGATGGTGTCGCCCGCGTCGAGCACCAGCGTCGCCCCGGTCGCCTCGGCGCGCAGCCGGTTGACGAGGGCGGCCAGCTTGGCCACGCCGATGTCGTTGCGCGCGCTGTCGTCGTACTCGGCGTCCTTGTAGTAGTCCCAGTTGTAGACGTTGCCGTGGGTGTCGGAGGTGCCGAGCACGGTGAGGCGGTAGGTGCGTTCCGGGTGGGCCTGAGCCACGCCGGCGCCGACGACCGGGGCCGCCACCGAAGCGGCCCCCGCCGCCAGCAGGGTTCGCCGGGAGAGAGTCATGCGGAGCACCATAACCCTCGATATATCCCGCGGTCTCTACATGACCTCGGGCAGCGGGATGCCGAGCAGATCAAGGCCCAGCCGCAGGCTGTCGCCGGTGCGGGCGGTCAATGCGACCCGGCTCGGCGAGGACTGGATCGGGCATCTCTCGTAGAACGTGGAGAACGCCGCAGCCACCTCGTGCAGGTGGACGGCGAGCCGGTGTGGTTCGCAGTGCTCGATCGCGGCCGCCACGACCGGCTCGAGGCCGAGCAGGGCCAGGGCCAGCCGCCGCTCGGCCGGGTCGCCCAGGACGACCGGACCGGGCTCGGCGACGGCCTTCCGCAGCACCGACCGGATCCGGGCCACGGCGTACTGCAGGTACGGGCCGGTGTTGCCGGTCGTGGCCAGCATCCGGTCCCAGTCGAAGACGTAGTCGCCGCGCCGGTCGGCGGAGAGGTCGGCGTACTTGATCGCGCCGATGCCGACCGCGGGCGCGGTGGCCCGGGCGTCGGCCTCGTCGAGCAGGTCGGCCAGCTTGATCGTCTCGCCCGACCGGCTCTTGAGCATCTTGCCGTCGGCCCCCAGGATCGAGCCGAAGCTGATGTGCTCGGCGGTCGCGGCGTCGCCCAGCCAGCCCGCGTCCCGGCCGACGGCGAAGACCATCTGGAAGTGCATGCTCTGCGGGGCGCCGACGACGTAGAGCAGCCGGTCACCCTTCAGGTCGCGCGTCCGGTGCCGCAGGGCCGCGAGGTCGGTCGCCGCGTACCCGAAACCGCCGTCGCTCTTGCGCACGATCAGCGGGAACGGCTCGCCGTCGCGGCCGGTGAACCCGGCCGGGAAGGCGCAGAGCGCGCCCTCGCTCTCGACGACCAGACCCTTGGCGGTCAGTTCGTCGAGCACCGACGCGAGCTGGTCCTGATAGGAGCTCTCGCCCGCGAAGTCGGCCGCGCCCAGCGTGATGCCGAGCCGGTCGTAGTCGGCCACGAACGACCGCTCCGACTGCTCGACCAACCGCTGCCACATCTGCCGGGTGGGCCCGTCGCCGCTCTGCAGCGCGACCACCCGCAGCCGGGCCCGGGTGCGGAAGTCGTCGTCGCCGTCGAACTTGACCCGGGCCTGCCGGTAGAAGGCGGTGAGGTCGCTCAGGCTGAGCTCGCCCGACGGGCCGCTCAGCGCCCGTTTCGGAGCTAGATCGGCCATGTGCTCGATCAGCATGCCGAACTGGGTGCCCCAGTCGCCGAGGTGATTGACCCGGACGACGTCGTGGCCGGCCCACGTGAACAGCCGGGCCAGGGCGTCACCGATGATCGTCGACCGCAGGTGGCCGACGTGCAGCTCCTTGGCCACGTTGGGGCCGGAGTAGTCGATCACGACTCGCTGCGGCTCGACGGGCGGCGGAGCGACGGGCTCGGCGAGCAGCGCCACCAGCACGTCGTCGGCGACGGTGAGGTTGAGGAAGCCGGGGCCGGAGATCTCGGCCTCGGCCAGGCCCGCGAGGTCGGCCCGCGCGGCCACCTCGGCGGCGATCTGCCGCGGGGCGCGGCCCAGCTTGCGAGCGAGGGCGAGCGCCGCCCCGGACTGGAAGTCGGCGTGCTGCGACGCCCGCACCACGGGATCGACCGGCTCGCCGGCGACGGCCTCGAGGGCCACCGCCAGCCGGGCGGCGAGGAGAGCTTCGAGATTCATGATCAAACCCATCGACGTACGCGGATGACGGGTCGACCGGGTCTGCGGGAGGCATCCGGCGGGATCGACCCGCCGGGGAACAGCAAGAACTCAGCGGCGGCCGTGAAGAGGCCGGCGTCGCTCGCTGAAGGTCTGCATGGGCACACAGTAACGCACGCGGCAAGATGAGAACCGTGACGATGCCGTTGTGGGTGACGGGTGAGACGGGGCTGCTGCGGCTGCCGTCGGGACGGTCGGTGCGGGGGCGCGGGCTGCGGGAGCCGATGCCGTCGGGGCATCCGCCGACGTTCGGGGTCTACCTGCTGGGCTCGGCGCCGGCCGAGTTCGGATGGGTCAGCCGGTGGATCCGGTGGCCCGACTTCCGGCTGCCGGGCGATCCGGCGTACGCGGGAAGGGTCTTGGAAGAAGCTTGGCAGCGCGCCCGGACGGAGCGGGTCGAGATCGCCTGTGGCGGCGGGCGCGGGCGTACCGGAACCGCGCTGGCCTGCCTGGCTGTGCTCGACGGGGTGCCCGCGACGGAGGCGGTGGCGTACGTCCGCGAGCACTACCACCCGCGTGCCGTCGAGACGCCCTGGCAGCGCCGGTTCGTGCGGGACTTCCACGCGCCCAAGAAAACGGGGCAGTGATCAGAAGCGGCCATTACGCTGGAGCAGCATGCCGTCACCCTGGGGGACTCATGATTGTCGTGGAGCGCACGCTTGCCACCAATGTCGCCCCTGGTGTGGCGCTTGATTATCTGAGCGACTTCGGCAACACCGCGGTCTGGGATCCGGCCGTGCGGCAGACCACCCGCAACGACGCCGGGCCGATCGCACCGGGCGCGAGCTGGCACCAGACGTGCCGGCTGCTCGGCATCACCACCGAGATGACGTACACGCTGGTCGAGGTCGCTGCCGGGCGGCTGGTCTTCCACGGGCGCAACGAGGGCGCCACCTGCATCGACACGGTGGCGGTGCGGCCGGCCGGCACGGGCAGCGAGGTGACGTACCGGATCGAGCTCGAAATGCACGGGCTGGCCAAGCTGGCCGGCCCGGTGATCAGGATGGAGTTCGAGAAGCTGGGCACGGCCGGCGCCGGCGCTCTCGCCGCGGCCCTCGACCAGCTCGCCCCCGGCGCCCGCGCCGCCGAACTCCAGTTCCCCGCCGATGTCCCGCACTCCCCCACGCTCCCGGCGCGCAGCCAGGAGGCCCAAGCCTGACGAGAAGCGCCTCCTTTGTGGAGTGCGCTCCCCGTAAAGTCTGTCTCAGGCGCGTGTCGCGACGATCTGCAGGTAGGTGGACGGGATGCGGGCCGTGCCGTCGGTGGCGGTGTTGTAGCGGCCGGCCAGCGACACCAGGTCGTCGTACAGCGGCTTGCCGCCGTCCGGGCCCAGCGCTTCGAACGCTTTCAGGGTCGGGCCGTAGTGCTCGCGGAAGTAATCGGCGAAGTGCTCGGGCGTGGCGAACCGGAAGACGAAGTCGTGCCGCTCGGTGCGCAGGTCGGTGACCCGGTCGCCGAAGAGCTCCCGGACGCGTTCCTCGCTGCCCCACTCGACCGGGCCGCGGATGCCGGGCGGCGGCGGGACGCGGCGGCCGACGGTCCGGAACATCTCGCCGATGAAGCCGTCCGGCGTCCAGTTGGCCAGAGCGATGGTGCCGCCGCTGCGGCAGACACGGGTCAGCTCGGCCGCCGTACGCTCCTGGTCGGGAGCGAACATCGCACCGACCACCGACACCACCGCGTCGAAGCGGCCGTCCGTATAGGGCAGGTCCTCGGCGTCCGCGACCTCGGTGGTCAACGGCAGTCGCTCGGCGTCGGCCCGTTCCCGCGCCCGGGCCAGCAGACCCGGCACGTAGTCGGCGGCCGTCACCCGGCAGCCGCACCGTGCCGCCGCGATCGAGGCGTTGCCGGTGCCGGCCGCGACATCGAGCACATCGGCCCCGGTCGAGAGGTCGGCCGCCTGGATCATGTCCTCGGCCATCGGATGGATCAGGGCCGCCACCGCGCCGTAGTCGCCGCTCGCCCAGGTCTTCTGCTGCTTGGCCTTCAGGCCCTCAAGTACCAGTTCGCTCATGTCTTCGACGGTAGAAATCCGGGCTACCCAGCACATGGGGAGAGCTCCCCATGTTGGCCGCACACTCCCCCTACAGAAGACCGCGGTCGCGGGCCTCGGCGGCAGCGCGGCCGCGCGACGAGACGCCGAGCTTGGCCAGGACGGCCGAGACGTGGTGGTCGACGGTCTTGGCCGAGAGGGTGAGGCGTGCGGCGATGCCGGCGTTGCTCAGCCCCTCGGCGATCAGCCCGAGCACCTCCTGCTGGCGGCCGGTCAACCCGGTCGGATCGGCGGCGGTGGACGGGCGCGGGCCGCGGGGCACCCGCAGGCCGCGTTCCCGCAGATCGGTCCGCAGGCGACGAGCCGGACCGACCGCTCCCAGGCGGTCGAAGACGCGCAGCGCCTCGGCCGCCGCGGGGGCATCGCCGTGGGCCAGGCAGCAGGCGGCCAGGTAGGTGCAGCCGCGCTTGGACCAGGCGTCCGCGGCGGCCCGCCAGTCACCGTCGATCAGCAGGCGGAACGGCTCCGCCGCGACCGCCGGGGCCGGCGAGCTGTCACCGCAGCGCCACTTCCAGAAGGCCAGCTCGCCCGAGAACCACGGATGGCCGATCCGCACCGCCATCTTCAGGCCCCGCTCGGCCTCCTGCGCGGCTCGCACCGGATCGCCGGCCAGCCAGTACGCCTCGGCCAGCGCGATCGCGGCCGGGCAGACGAACTGGGCCTCCTCCGTCGGGTAGCCGCGTTCCGCGGCATCGCGGGCGTCGTCCAGCGCACCCGGTTCGTCGCGCCGGGCCCGCAGCATGGCCCGGGCCGCCACGGCCGGCACCAGGCCGCCGCCGTGCATCGTCGGGCCGGCCAGCGCCTGCCCGGCGTCGTCAGCCGCGGCCGCCCAGTCGCCTCGGGCCAGCAGCAGGCGGGCGCGGTGACCGAGCAGATGGCGGTGGTAGCCGTCGAGGTCGCGGGCGGCCAGGAACGGGATGATCCGGTCGAACGTCTGCTCGGCGATGTCGAAGTCGTAGTTGTCGACGGCGTTGCTGGCCAGGTTGACCAGGGCGCGTCCGGCGGAGTCGTCCAGCCCGCCCACGGCCACCGCCAGGTCGTGCGCGCGGCGCAGCTCGGCCATGCCGACCAGGTCGCCCCGGTGCAGCCGCGCCGACCCCAGGTTGATCAGCGCGTGCACCTCGGTGTCCCGGTCGTCGAGGGCGCGGGCCAGCTCGAGCGCGCGTTCGCCCCAGGCGATCGACCGCACGTTCTCGTCGCCGAGCATGAACAGCTGGGACAGGTTGCTGTAGGCGGCGGCCAGCTCGGGGCCGGGCGGCTGCGTCTCGAGCACCTCGACCGACCGGAAGCCGTAGTCGCGGGCCTGGTCGGGACGGCCGTTCCACCAGCTCAGGCGGGACATCCAGCGCAGGTTCAGGCCGATCGCGACGGGGTCGCCGAGCTCGGTGCGCAGGGCCAGCGCGGCCTGGCAGGCGTCCAGCGCCTCGGTCAGCCCGCCGTGATAGGCGGCCTGCACGTACTCCTCGAGCAGTCCGGCGCGCTCGGCCGCGGGGCGGTCGGCGGCCAGCGGCAACACCCGGGCGTAGTGGGCCGCGGCCTGTTTGTGGGCGCCGACGGAGGCGGCGCGGCGGGCGGCGACGGGAGTCCAGCGCAGGGCGGCCACGGTGTCACCGGCGTGGTGGGCGTGGTGCACAAGGCGGGCCGGGTCGACCGAGCCGGCCGCCTCGAGGACGCTCAGGATCTCGGCGTGCAGGGCCTGACGGCGTACGGGGGAAAGACTCTCTTCGACCGCGCGGCGCAGCAACTCGTGGCGGAACGCGACGCCGTTGCCGCGAGCCGTCAGCACCCCGCGGTCGAGGCACTCGTCGACCTCGGCCAGACGGTTGCCCAGCAGTTCCAGGCCGGCCCGCGACGGCACCACCGACACCAGGTGCGCCACCTCACGGGCGGGCGGCGTCAGCGTGGCCAGGCGGCTGAGAACCAGGTCCTGAACGGTCGGCGGCACACCCTCGGCCGGCGCCGCGAGCACCTCCGTGACCAGCAGCGGGTTGCCACCGGTGACCGCATGCACGTCGGTGGCCCGCCGCCCCGCCCGGCGCGCCAGCTCGGCCACGGCAGCCGCGGTGAGCGGCGGCAGACCCACCCGGCGGATCAACCCCGGCGGCAGTCCGGCCAGGACGGTGCGCAGCCGATGGTCGGGGCCCACCTCGTCCTCCCGGTAGGTGATCACCAGCAGGGCCCGGCAGAGCGCGAGCCGCCGGCCCAGGAACGCCACCATGTCGAGCGTCGCCTCGTCGGCCCAGTGCAGATCTTCCAGCACGACCACCGGACGGGCGGCCTGCGGCGGCCGGTCGAGCGCCTCCAGCAACAGGTCGAAGACCTCGCCGCGGGACCCGTCGCCGATCCGCTCGCGCAGACGCCCGCCGAGCCGCCGGGCGATGTCGTGCAGCGGCCCGAGCGCGCGCGGCGTGAGCAGCGGATCGCAGGCGCCCCACAGCATCTGCGCGCGCGGCCCGGCGGCCTCGGCGAACGCGGCGGCCAGGGTCGACTTGCCCGCGCCGGCCTCGCCGCTGACCACGGCGACGCGCCCACCGGCGGCGCAGCCGGTGAGCAGGCTGTCCAGGGCGGCGAGCTCGGCCGAGCGCTCCAGCAGCACCGTCACACGCTCAGGCTAGACAGGCGGCTCAGCGCCTGCCTAGCGACTATCGGACAGCCTCACTGCCCCGGAGGGTGAGGTAGCCGCTTCCTCGGGCTGAAGGGTGACGCGGAGAACGGCCGTCCGGATCAACGGCCGTCCGAGCCGTACGGATAGAGGCCCTCGATCGTGACCGGCAGGCGGCCCGGCGCGGGAGCCTCGCCGCGCAGCACCGCCGCCAGCGCGGCCAATGAGGGCGGCTGGTATCCGTACGCGGCCACGAACGTCTTCGCCGAGGGGAAGGAGGCCAGGTCGTACGGGGTGCCGACGGCGGCCACGACGATGGGCTTCCCGGTGGCCAGCAGGGCCTCGACCAGTCTGGGCTGGGTGGGATCGGACCACGCGTTGAACGTCGTGACCACGGTGACGTCGGCCTCGCGGGCGGCCGCCACCGCCTGGGCGATCAGGGCGTCGGACGGCGATCCGGTGTAGAGACTGGTCGCGCCCAGGGCCGCCGCCAGCGTGGTCGTGGTGGTCGCTCCCCAGCCGGTCACCAGCACCTTCTGCCCGGGGCGGAGCGGGAGGGCGGCCGAGCGGAGCGTGGTGATCGACCGCCGGGCGATGCCGGACATCGTGGTCAGGGCGGCCGGTGTGCCGACCGTGGGCGGCTCGGACACGTACGGACGGGTGGTCTTGGTCTTGAGGATGCGGCGCACCGACTGGTCGATGCGACGTTCGCTGAGCCGCCCGGACGCGACCGCGTCGAGCAGGATACGGATGGCGCCGGGGACGCTGCGGGGCATCAGCAGTTGATCGACCCCGGCCCGGACGGCGCCCAGGATCACTTCCTCGTCGGTGTAGTCCTCGAGCGCGGCCGCCTCGAGCGCGTCGGTCACCACGACACCGTTGAAGCCGAGCCGCTCGCGCAGCAGGCCGGTGATGATCGGCTTCGAGAGGCTGGCCGGGGCGCCGCTGGGGTCGAGCGCGGGCGCGACGATGTGGGCCGCCATGATGCTTTGCGCGCCGGCCGCGATGACCGCCCGGAACGGGGGCACATGGGTCCGGAGGATCTCGGCGCGGCTCTGGTCGGTGACCGCGACGCCGTTGTCGGTGTTGACCGTGGTGTCGCCGAGACCCGGGAAGTGTTTGGCCGTGGTGCCGATCCCGGCCGCGCGGTATCCCCGTTCGGCGGCGGCGCCGAAGGCCGCGACGTGCGCCGTACGGTCGCTGAACGCCCGCACCCCGTCGGCGGCGTTCCGCGGGTTGGTGTTGACGTCGACCACCGGGGCGTGGGTGACGGTGATGCCGAGCGCCCGCAACTCGGCCCCGCTCACCTTGGCCGCGTCCTGGGCCGTTCGCGGGTCGAAGGTGGCCCCGACGGCCATGTTCCCGGGCGAGATCGCCAGCGGCGCCCCGATCCGGTTGACCGTGCCGCCCTCCTGGTCGGTGCTGATCTGCAGCGGGATGCCGGTGTCGCCCAGCGCCGCACGCTGCAGACCGTTGGACAGGGCGGCGATCTGCGGCGGGTTGCTCAGGTTGCCGCTCCAGGTGAAATAGATGACCCCGCCCAGGTGGTAGGTCTCGACGGCCTGGGCGGGCGTGGCCACCCCGGGGCCGAACATCGCCTCGTTGGCGGCCGACGCGCTGGCCGCGCTGTCGCCGTAGACATACGAGACGATCATCTGCCCGACCTTCTCGGGCAGGCTCATGGCCGCGATGCGCCGGCCGAGCTCGTCGTGGGCCCCGGCCGGGGTGGCGATCGAGGCCACGGTGAGCGCCACCGTCGAACAGAGCGCGAGGATGCGGCGAGTCATGCTCCCATCGAAGCGCGGCTATCCATCCGGGTCAATCCGAAGACGTCCTCGGCCAGGTCGAGGGCCTTGATCCAGGGGAACGGGGCGTCGCTGCCGGGCACCCAGCCGTCGACCGGGCCGAACAGCACCCGGACCCCCTCGGCCCGCAGTTCGTCGAGGGAGCGGCGGAACGGGCGGCGGGCAGCCAGCGGCTCGTTGACCGCGGGCACCACGACCGTGGGGACGCCGCGGCCGATCACGTCGGCCATCGAGCTCAGTGGGTAGGTGTCGGCGATGCCGTTGGCCAGCTTGTTGATCGTGTTGAAGGTCGCCGGGGCCACGATCATGGCATCGGCCGGCGGCGAGATGCGGGTGCCGTCGGCCGCGAACTTGTACGTGGTGCGGATCGGCCGCCCGCTGACCCGGGCGACCTCGCTCGGGTCCATGAACTCGAGGGCGTTCTTCGTCGCCGTGACGTCGACCGTCCAGCCGCGCCGGCAGGCCTCCGCGATCAGGTCGAGCACTCCCCCGGCGGCCGATCCGCCGCAGACCACCACCCGTAAATCACCCATGGTTACGATTCTCCTGGATTGTCGGTGCCCGCCGCAGGTTCTTCTTCGGAACGAGGCGGCGGCGTGGCTGTCGCGTTGTAGGAGCGATAGGTGAGCCAGAGGGCCACCACTGCGGCCACCGCGGCGGCCACACTGGAGAGTTGGTCGGCCCGGGTCGGCCCGAGCGCGGCCACGAAGACGGTGACGGTCAGCAGCACGAGGACGCCGAAGCCGGCGGTGCGCACCCGCGGCGAGGGCGGCCCGACACCCCGGTAGCGCAGGATCAGGTTGAAGGCCGCCTCGACCAGCACGATCGCGGCCGTGACGAGGATCGGGACCTGCCAGGCGTCGATCTCGACGTCGTTCATCCCAGCGCTCCCTGCAGATCCTCGATGAACCGCTGGGTGAGCGGCTCTCCCTCGTGGAGGTAGCGGCGCATGTGATCGGCGAACGACTGGGAGAAATCCGCGTACCGCTTGTGCATCGGCCGCGGACGGGCCGACTCCACCGCGAGCCGGATGTCGTAGAGATGCGGGAGCGCCTCGCTCAGGCCGGGGTCGATGTAGGCGCCGAGCCCGGTGGGCGCGAAGCCGTACTTGGCCAGATGCAGCTGCGAGGAGGCGCTGGTGAGGAAGTGGATCGCCTCCTCGGCCGCCGCCCGGTTCTCGCTGGCGGCCGAGACGGCCAGGCTCTGCCCGCCGATGATGCCGATCGGCAGGCCGCCGATCCGGATCTCGGCGGTCTCCTTCTTGGTCCGCTCGGCGCGGTCGATCGCCGGGTACGACCGCGGCCAGTTGCGCATGTACCGCAGGTCGGACCGCTGGAACGTGCGGGTGGTGTCATCCTCGCCGGCCTCGGTGCGCACCCGCTTCGCCTTGATCGCCGCGGCCAGCGGGCCGACCGCCTCGCGCCACTGGCCGAGGCTGAACGAGAGCGTGCCGTCGGCCGCCAGGATCGCCTTGTCCTGCGCCAGCGCGTGCTCGAGGACGTTGATCACGAAGGCCTCGTCGGTCTGCGGGCCGACCGTCCGCAGCTGGCCGACGAAGGTGCTGGGCGAGCGGGCCAGCACGTCAGCCAGCTCGGGCTTCTCGTCGGCAACGGCCTTGTCGGTGATCCGGCGGTAGAGCATGCCGACGTCGGTGTTGAACGGCAGCGCCCAGAAGTCGTCGGAATCGGGTCGCGCGCTGAGCCGCCGCACCATCGGCAGCAGCTGCAGCTCGCCGCGCGGGGCGATCGGGACGATGCGGCCGTCCTCGGCGAAGCGCGGGATGTGGATGACGTCGAGGTTGAAGATGTCGGCCTTGGTGCCCAGGAACGTCTCGTACTGGTCGCGGGTCGAGCTGTTGACCTCTTTGAGCTCGATGCGGGCGCCCGGGTTGAGCTCGTTCCACATCGTCACCAGCAGGCGGCGGCCGCCGGTCGGATCGGCGCCGGAGGCCAGGGTGAGCTGCACCGATTCGCGACGGGTGAGCACGTAGCCGGCGGCGGCGGAGAGGGTGCCCGCCGTGAGCACGCCGGCCAGGAACGACCGTCGTGAGTAGAGCTCCGTCATGCACGCCCCTCCGTTTCGCGCCTACCCACCGTACCCGCTTGATCGCCCTCGCGTGATCCCGGTCACTCGCGGGCCGCCGGGCCGGGTCACCTCCGGCGGCGAGGGCGCCCAGTCCGCGGTCCGACAGGCCCTGACGGTCTGAGGACTTTGGTCCCACCCGGGTCGGGCGTGATGGCCCGGGTGCGGACCCCTTCGTCGGAGGACTCTCGGAGGTGAGAGAAAACGACGAAGGAGGCAGAGATGAACACCATCCGCCGCAACACCGTGACCCACCTCGAGACGGCCGAGGCACCCGGCGCCATGCTCACCCGGACCGCCGCCAAGGGTTTGGCCGTACTGCGGATCTCGGTGGGGTTCGTCTTCCTCTGGGCCTTCCTGGACAAGACCTTCGGCCTGGGCTATTCGACCCCGTGGGAGCGTGCCTGGGTCAACGGCGGCTCGCCGACCAAGGGCTTCCTCTCGGCCGTCGAGGTCGGGCCGTTCCAGGGCTTCTTCCACTCCATCGCCGGTGACGCCTGGACCAACTGGTCCTTCATGCTCGGCATGCTGGCCATCGGCATCGCGCTGATCGCCGGTGTCGGCCTGCGCCTGGCCGCCGTCGGCACCACGGTCCTGATGGCCCTCATGTGGGCGGCCGAATGGCCCCTCGCAAGCGGCTCGAGCAACCCGGTGGTCGACTACCACGTCATCTACGCGATCGGCGCCGTCGTCATCGCCCTCACCTACGCCGGGCACACCTGGGGCCTGGGCCGCTGGTGGGCGAAGCTCCCCCTGGTGCAGAAGAACCGCTGGCTCATCTGAACCTGCCCCGCAAGCCCTCGGCCGCACCATCGGGCCGAGGGCTTCTTCGCGTCGGCGCTCGCGAAATCATTGGCGGAACGATGACTGGTTCGGCCAGGGTGTGGGCCATGACTAGCTTCGACGGCATGTGGGCGGCGCCCGACAGTGATCCTCGGACCTTCGACAGTCCGGTCGGCGAGATGGCCACGATCCGGGAGTATCTGACCAACTATCGGCTCACGCTGGGCCTGAAATGCGAGGACCTGACGGCCGAGCAGCTGGCCACCCGCTCGGTGCCGCCGTCCACGATGAGCCTGCTCGGGCTGGTGCGGCACATGGCCCGGGTGGAGCACAACTGGTTCTTCCGGGTGTTGCAGGGTCACCTCGATGTGCCGCGGATCTACTGGTCCCCGGAGGACAACGACCTGGACTTCAACGCCGTCGCCGGTGACCCCGCGGCGGTCGACCAGGCGTTCAAGGACTGGCGGGAGCAGATCACCGCGGCCGACCGCTGGCTCGACGACGTCACCGATCTGGGCGCGACATTCGCTTTGCCCGGCGATCGCGGCGGCGAGGCCAGTGCGCGCGACATTCTGATCCACATGGTCGAGGAGTACGCCCGCCATTGTGGACACGCCGACCTCCTGCGCGAGTGCATCGACGGTCGCACGGGTCAATAGCGCGCGGCGGCCGCTGGGCGCCGTTCCGTATCGTCGGGTCAGGGAAACGTCGCTGGGCACCCGGGCATGCGCGTGCTGGTTCAGGCGTACGCGGCGGCGGCCGACCGCCACGGCCCGGCGGTCACCACGCTGGATCAGCAAAGCTTGCCGAACCAGTTGCACTATTTACGCGTCGGCGAGCACTGAACGCAGCGTCGCGGCCACCCCGCCCAGGAACACGGCGGCGCCGGCGTCGGTCTGGTCGTGGTCGATGCCCCAGTTGGCGTCGTCCTCGACCAGCCGCAGCAGCGTGCCCGGTGGTTGCGGCTCGGCCAGCACGGCCTCCAGCGCCTCCAGGTACTGGCGCAGGAAGAAGGCGTTCGTCGAGGCCGTCCGGCGCAGTTCGGCGCGAATCTCGGCGAGGTCCTCCGCGTCCGCGACATAGCTGTGCAGGAGTGCCCGCACCTTCTCGATCGGCGGGAGTGCGGAGCGCTGGGCGATCCGCCGGCGAACCGGTTCGGGCAGCCCGGACGTGTCCATCGGCTCACCCTAGCCCGGCGGGGAAAGCGGTGACGATGAACGGCACGGCAGGGTCAGTACCGGCCACGACGCGAATGCGCACCCGGAAAAGGCTGGTCTCCCCGTACTCCGCCTCCCGGGGGCCCGCACCGAACATGCCCTTATTGTAGTACCCCTGACCGATGCGGTGCCCGGCATCGGAAAGGCCCTCGTGGAACTCGTCGAACGCCAGGTCGTTGCGAATCGCCGGCCAGTTTTCCCGGACGTAGCGATTCACCTCGCGGTTCATGGTTCCGGCGTCGGTCCACCGGTAGGATTTGCTGGCTTCCTTCCCCCAGCCCGTCTCGCCGTAGATGCGGCCTTCGACCGTCTGCACGCCCGGCTCTCTCGGCAATGGCAGCTGCGGGCCGTGTTTGGCGACTGTGTGCGCGCCGCCTCCCGCGTGCGCCTCGTCGTTGAGGGCAATGTTGAATTCCGGTGGTGTGTCGCCGAGTTGCTCGTATCGCCGAACGACCTGTTGAAGCCGGACGTCGTCCGTTGCCGGGCCGGCTTCGCCACCACCGGACCGATTGTGACCCGCGCCGGGATGACCGCGCTCGATGACCCGTTCCGTCGCCCGCTCGGCGGCCACGACGTTGCCAACCGGGCCAGAGTCACGTCTCCCAGGCGGCGCTTGGTCACCGCCGTCATCGTGGGAAGACCGCGGCCGGCCGGTCACGGTGGCACCCGGTCAGTGCTTCCACCCATACGGCTGAAGCTAGCAACCAGCATCCACGGACGTGGATCAATTGCCGGCTGTTTGATTGCCCATGCTGAGCTTTTGCCACAGGAATTCCAGGATCAGCGACCACATCGTGGCGGCCTGCTCGTTGTCGGCGGCGCCGCCGTGGCCGCCCTCCACATTTTCGTAGTAGAGCACCTCGTGGCCCTCTTCGCGCAGCCGTGCCGTCATTTTGCGGGCGTGGGCCGGGTGGACCCGGTCGTCGCGGGTCGAGGTCAGGAAGAACGCCGGCGGGTATCGGCGGTCGGGCCGGATGTTGTGGTACGGCGAGAATTCGCGGAGGTAGGCCCAGTCGGCCGGCACGTCGGGGTCGCCGTATTCGGCTGTCCAGGATCGGCCGGCGAGCAGTTTCGAGTAGCGGCGCATGTCGAGAATGGGCACTCGCGCGACGACCGCGCCGAAAAGCTCGGGATATCGGGTCAGCATGACGCCCATCAGCAGGCCGCCGTTGCTGCCGCCCATGGCGCCGAGCTGGGACGGGGTGGTGATTCCCCTGGTCACCAGGTCGGCGGCGACGGCTGCGAAGTCCTCGAACGCCCGGACGCGATTCTGCCGCAGGGCCGCCCGGTGCCATTCGGGGCCGTATTCGCCGCCGCCGCGGATGTTCGCGACGACGTAGGTGCCGCCTCGGGCGAGCCATCCGCGGCCCAGGATTCCGTTGTAGCTCGGCAGCAACGGGACCTCGAATCCGCCGTACCCGTCGAGAAGGGCGGGGCCGCCCGCGGCGCCGCCCACCACGAAGTACGGGACGCGGGTGCCGTCGGCGGAAACGGCGAAGAACTGGCGCACGTCCATGCCTTCGGCGGTGAAGAACGACGGCTCCTGCTTCAGCACCTCGGCTTCCAGGCTCAGCGTGGCCGGTCGCAGGAAACCCTCGGACGAGAGGAGGTACGAGTCGTTGTTCTCGGGGTCGGTGTCGACGATCCAGGTCTGGTCGAATCCGGCGGTGTCGCCGATCGGTTCGCGCCGCCAGTCCGGGGCGCCGGGAGTGAGGACGTGCACCTGGGTCCGGACGTCGGTCATGGTGACGAGCAACAGATGGTTCCGCGTCCACGAGTACGACCGGAGGAACGTCCGCTCGTCCGGCCGGAACAGCACAGTGAATTCCCGTTCGCCGTCGAGGAAACGGTCGAATCCGGTGGCCAGCAGGGTGCCGGCCGGGAAGCCCAGCCACGGCGACCGGAGGCGGACCAGCAGCCAGTTCCGGTGCACGTCGGCCCGGGCGTCGTCCGGGATCTCGATGCGCACGAGGTCCCCCGCGGGCGTACGAAGGAATTGCTCGCTGTGATAGAAGTCGATGAAGCGGCCCGCGAAGTCGCGTTCGAATCCGGGCGTCGGATCGTGGCTGACCAGCACCGAGACGTCGTCGGCGTGCCCTTCGAAGACGAGCTCGGCCGCGGCGAGAGGGGTGCCACGCCGCCACCTTTTGGCGACCCGCGGATACCCCGACGAAGTCAGTGAGCCGGGCCCGAAATCGGTGCCGACAAAGATGTGGTCGGCGTCGATCCACCCGACGTAGGTCTTGGCCTCGGGCACGACGAACCCGTCGTCGACGAATACCCGCCGCACGAGGTCGAATTCACGCACCACCGTGGCGTCGGCGCCCCCTCGGGAAAGCTCGATCAGGCAGCGGTCGTAGCCCGGCCGCAGCACTTCCACGCCGGCCCAGGTCCAGTTCTCGCCCTCGGCCCGGTTCAGCTCGTCGACGTCGAGCAGCACATCCCACTCGGGGTCGTCCCGCCGGAACTGCTCCGGGGTCGTGCGCCGCCACAACCCGCGCGGATGGTCGGCGTCGCGCCAGAAATCGTAATAGAAACCGTCGCCGCGCCAGCCCGGATAGGGGATTCGCCCTTTGCTGTCGAGCACTTCCTGCAGGGCGTCCCGCGTATCGCCGATGGGCAGCCCGGCCAGCGTTTCCGCATTGCGTTCGCCGACCCAGCTCAGCGCCTCGGGCGATTCGAGGTCTTCCAGCCACAGATAAGCGTCGTCCGGGTCCGCCACCGCTCGACCATCGCACCTTCCGATGCCGGTTGCCAACCACGCCGGGCGGTAGCCTTGCCGTCCATGCAGCCCGCCACGAAGCTGGAACGCCGGGTGGTGAACGCCGCCGAGCAGGCGCTGACGCGGCACCGTCACGTGAGCCCGCTCGACGTGCTGACCGGGCTGGGCTGGTTGCCGCCGGGCCCGCTGACGGAGTGGCGGCAGGGCCGGGCGCCGCACCTGGAGGCGGTGGCCGTGGTGTCGCCGGCCCGGGTGGCCGACGCGCTCGAGATCTTCCACCGCTGGGTCGCGGAGCGGGGCCTGCGGTCCGGCCAGGTCGAGCACGTGGCGGCGACCCGCGACCGGCGGCCGCTGCGCTTCACCGCGGCCGGCGACGGCGCGCGCGAACAGGCGTACCACGTGCAGTGGGTGCCGGCCGAGCTGACCGAGCAGCAGCGGGAGAGGCTGACCACCCGCCAGAACAAGCCGCCGGACCTGGTGGTGGTGCAACCCCTGAAGGCGTTCACCTGCGCCGGCTGCGGGCGCACCGACGCCGACATGCTGATGACCGAGGATGCCGGGGCGGTCTGCCTGGCCTGCGCCGACCTCGACCACCTGGTGTTCCTGCCGGCCGGCGACGCCGCGCTGACCCGGCGCGCCCGGCAGGCCAGCCGGCTGTCGGCGGTCGTGGTGCGGTTCAGCCGGTCCCGCCGGCGGCACGAACGGCAGGGCTTGCTCGTCGAGCGGGCCGCGATCGAGCAGGCCGAGCAGCAGTGCCTGTCCGACGAGGAGGCCCGGGCCCGGCGACGCGAACGCGACCGGCAACGACGGGAGGTCGCGGACGAGTCGTTCCAGCAGGAACTGGCCGGGCACATCGTCCGGATGTTCCCGGGCTGCCCACCGGAACGGGCGGCCGAGATCAGCCGGCACACGGGCGAGCGCGGCAGCGGCCGGGTCGGTCGTAGTGCCGCCGGGCGCGCGCTGGATCCGGACGCCGTGCTGCGGGCGGTGGTCGCCTCGGTGCGGCACGAGGACACCCCGTACGACGAAATGCTGATGGACGGCGTCCCCCGCGACGAGGCCCGGGAACGCATCCGCGGCGACATCGACCGGGTCCTCGCAGCATGGCGGCGGGGTGGTGCCGGCCCCACCGGCGGCTCGGGTCCCAGCACTCCTGACCCGGCCTGCTGACGCGAGCAGGCTGATTCCTGACGGTAAGGCATGCCGGCAGGGAGACTTGCTCGACGAGCTGCCGAAACGCACTGTCTTTCAGCGCGCGATCGTCGACCATCTGCAGGCCGGTCGCCATGGGCACTGTCGGCGCGGCACCGTTCCGATGTAGCTATGTCCCGCCGGTTTGACTGACGGTCGTACGCAACGAGTTCACCGCGTCGGACAGGAGCTCGTGCAAGGTGCGCTTCTCGTCCGGAAGCGTCCATTTCTGAAACGCCACCTGCTGCGCGACCATGGCCGCGCCGGCGGCGAGAAACGCGGTTTCCGGGTCGCAACCGCGCGCGTTGAGCGCGGCTGCGATGGCCTCGGTGAGCACGGCGTTCTTGCTGAGTTCGCGCTCCTGCAACTCCGGGTTGGCGGCGAGGACGGCGTGGCGGCGCGTCACCGCGGCACGGCGATCCTCGAACAGCCTGTCGGCAGCCACTCCCAAGGCCCGCACGACAGCGTCGAGGGGCGGCAGGGTGTCGTCGCCGGCGGCGATCTCCCAAAGGATCTCCTGCTGAAGCTCTGAGCTCAGCCCGAACAGCACCTCGCGCTTGTCGGCGAAGTGGTTGAAGAACGTTCGCTGGGTGAGCCCGGCCCGCTGCGCGATCTCGGTCACCGTCGTCCGCTCGAACCCCTGCTCGCCGAAGAGCTCCAAGGCGGCGGCCTGCAGACGTTCGACTGCGTCCGGTTTCCATCGCGGCATCCCCCGAGCCTAGCGATTGCAGTTTGTGCAGTCACCGGTGCTAGGGTGACTGCACAAGCTGCAATCACTACCGCGGGAGGCTTCTCATGGTCGCTGTATCGATCGTCGGCCCCGGCCAGGGCGAACTGTTCGCCAACGGACCGGCGCAGATCCGGATCCTCGAGGACGGGAGCAACACCGAACACCGCCTGGGGATCGGCGAGATCGTCATTCCGCCGCACACCGCCGGCCCTCCGCAGCACCGGCACGCCCAGCACGACGAGGGCTTCTACGTGCTGACGGGCACCGTGCGGTTCACCATCGGGCCGGACAACTACGACGTCGGCCCCGGCACGTGGGTCACGGTCCCGCCGGGCGCACCGCACACCTTCGCCAACCCGGGCGACGACCCGTTGGTCATGCTGACCACCTTCACGCCGGATCTGTACGTGCACTACTTCCGCGACGTCAAAGCCCTGATCGAATCCGGGCAGCCGATGTCGCGCGAGACCCTGGCGCCGATCTGGAAGCACTACGCCACCGAGCCGTCCACCGAATTCGCGAAGTGACCCTCGCCGGCTGTCATCGACCTCGAAGTGAAGGAACGCCGTGAAAGCAATTCGATTCGACCGGTTCGGCCCGCCCGAGGTGCTCACCCTCGTCGACACCGATGAACCGCATCCCCAGGCCGGCCAGGTACGCATCAAGGTGCGCGCCGCGGGTGTCAACGGCCTCGACTGGAAGCTCCGAGCCGGGCTCGTGCAGGACGTCTTCAAGGTGTCACTACCCAGCGGCACCGGTACGGACGCCGCGGGCATCGTCGACGAGGTGGGCGACGGCGTGACCGACGTCCGGATCGGCGACCTCGTGTTCGGGGTCGGCACCGGCGCCCTGGCGGAATACACCGTGCTGGATGCGTGGACCCTCATGCCGGAGGGCTTGTCCTTCACCGAAGCGGCCGGCTACCCGATCCCCGTCGAGACGGCGTTGCGCATCGTCGACCAGATCGGCGTCCAGCCCGGCCAGACACTGCTCGTCAGCGGCGCCTCGGGCGGGGTGGGCACGGCCGTCGTTCAGATCGCGCGGGATCGGGGCATCACCGTCATCGGCACGGCCGGCGTCGCCAACCAGGACTACCTGCGAGGCTTGGGCGCAGTGCCCACGACGTACGGTGAAGGACTCATCGAACGGGTCCGCGCGCTCGCACCGGACGGCATCGACGCCGCGCTCGACATCTCCGGCTCGGGCGTCATCGCGGAGTGCGTCGAGCTCACCGGCGACCCGTCGCGGGTGCTGTCCATCGCGGACTTCACCGCGCCCCAGCACGGCGCCCGGGTGTCCTACGAGCCCGTCGACATGCCCGCCGCGCTACGCCGAGCCGCCCACCTGTACGCCACGGGGGTACTGGAGATCCCGGTCGACAAAACGTTCACCCTGGCCGACGCGGCCGCCGCACAGGCTCACAACGAGGCCGGCCACGCCGCGGGACGGACGGTCGTGACCGTGCCCGATCCAGCACCTCGAACCTGAACCTGTTCAGTCCTGCTTGGCGGCGGCCACGTCCACGCACACCATTCCCTTGTTGCCGTCCTGGTCGGCGATCACGGTCTGCGAGGGCGCGTTGCTGTCGTCCACGACGGTCCCGCCCGCGGCGAGGGCGTCAGCGATTCGTTGGCCGGCCACCTCGGGTGCCACATAGACCTCGAGGTGGAACCGCTGGCGGGGAGTCTCGTGCTCCTCGGCGTCGGAGAACCACAGGTTGGGAACCCGTCCCGTGGCCTCTCGAATCTCGTCGCTGGGCGTCCCGCGCCCCTGGGACGCGGCGCTCCCGGTCAGCAGGGCGGCCCACACCGGGGCGATGGCCGCGGACCGCGCCGTGTCGAGTCCGAGCTCGAGTTCGCTGACCGAGGCCGGATCGGCGTCGAGCCCGTGATCGGCGGCGATCTCGGTGATCCGTCGCGCGAGGTCGACGTCCTGCTGGGTCACCCACTCGACGACGTGCTCCGTGCCGTCGTCCTCGCGATAGATGGCGTCGTCGCTGACCAGCTCGAAGTCGACGTAGCCCTTGCCCATCGACACGCGCGGATGGTGGCCGACCGCGTCGCCCGCCTCGCCCACCGCGACAACAAACCGGGCCCCGCTGCCGAAATCCTCGACCAGGTAGCGGGTATGCAGTCCCTGTGCCAGCTTTCGCCAGTCGGTCAGGCCGGCCTCGGCGATCTGCTGGCTCCTCAGCATGTCCATGGACGCGGACCCTATCCCCGATACAGCCGCAACGCGCGAGAGCCGGCCAAGTCAGGGTTGGTGCACCCTGTCGACCTTGACGGTGAGGATGACCCGCTGCTGTGGGCCACCGCCGAAACCGGGGTACGGACGGCCGATGTACTTCTGGGACAGCTCGTCGATGTTCTCGCGGGCGCCGTCGGTCGTGGCCTCCACGACACTGCCCCGCAGAGCCCAGGACCGTGACGGTGCGGCCGGGTCGGCGATGCCGATGGCGATGCGCGGGTCGCGTCCGACGTTGCGGGCCTTCTGATGGGTGTCGACCGTGTTGATGAGCACGTGTTCACCGTCGGTGGAGGCCCAGGTCTGCGAGATCTGCGGCGACCCGTCAGGCATGAGAGTGGTGACGAAGCAGATCGCCTTGGCGTTGAGGACGTCGAGCAGGTCGTCGGGCAGAGCCATGCTGAACCTTCACTTCTTCTGGTCGTTGTAGAGGTGATCGATGACGTTCTCGTCCGGCGGGTCACCGGACAGATCGGCATGGCGCAGCCCCGTCAGGGCGATCGCGAGAGCGCGGCGCCACAGCTCCGGGGCGAAAGCACGGGAGGCGTCCATGACGCTGCCCACCATCACGTGCACGGCAGCGAAGTCGGCGGGCGTAGCCCCGGCCGGCAGCTGACCCGCACGAACAGCGCGGGCGATGAGGCCGGCCACGAGCGGGGTCATCCGCTCGTGCGCCCGCCGCACCAGGGCGGTGGCCTGGTTGCGACTGCGCAGCAACTCCCCGAGCCCCCGGCTCTGCCCTTCCATCTCGAGTTGCTGCTCGAGGAACCAGGTGAGCCCGGCCCACGCGTCGTCGTACCGCGAGGCCTGCTCAGCGAACGTGATCACCGTATCGATGTGCTCCCTGAACAGGGCATCCAGCAGGTCCTGCCGTTGCGGAAACCGCCGGTAGACGGTGCCCATACCCGTACCGGCAGCCCGGGCGATGTCTTCGTAAGGGACGTCCAGGCCGGCCGTGGCCATGAGGTCGTACGCCGTACGCAGCAGAAGCTGTCGGTTGCGTTCGGCATCACGACGTAGTGGAGGTTCCGGTTCGGCCACCCACCGACCATACCTAACTGGAAGATCTATTCCAAGTTGAATATCTCTTCTACTTCGTCGCTCCAATCACGATGCCCCGCCGAATCCCGGGAGCACCTGATGAAGCCCATCGTCACCTCCTGACGGTCGGCCTCGCCGAGATACTCGATCGGCGGGCCCGGTCCGGCTCGGACGAGCGAACTCCGACGGCCTGCTGCCAATGGCATCGCGAGCCGGCTTCGGCTCGCATGCGCACGCCGGCCAGGACGCCGTCTCCCGGCAGGCTCCCAGCGTTCACCTTTCGCCGAATCTGCTGTACCAACTGCAGGATGAGCCGGATTGACCGATAGTGAATCTGGTCAATGCAGCAGGAACGATCTGACCCAGCAGGCCGGAGGCGGAGGACATGGGACATAACGGAGACACCATCGCTGAACCGCGTGAGCAGTGGGGCAGCCGGCTCGGGTTCCTTCTGGCCGCCGCAGGCTCAGCGATCGGACTGGGTAACATCTGGCGCTACCCCTACGTGGTCTACGACAACGGTGGTGGCGCCTTCCTCATCCCGTACTTCATCGCCATCGCCACGGCAGCGGTCCCCCTGCTGATCCTGGAATACGCGCTCGGCCACAAGTACCGTCATGCGGCGCCGTTCGCCTTCCGCCGGGTGCGCCGGAAGGCCGAATGGCTCGGCTGGTTCCAGATCGGCATCTCGCTGGTCATCATGACGTACTACATCGTGATCATCGGCTGGGTGCTCAGCTACTTCTACTATTCTTTCGGCACCAGGTGGGGCGATGATCCCAACACCTTCTTCTTCGGCTCCTTCCTGGGCACCACGGACAGCTTCTGGTCGGTCGGCGGCATCCAATGGAAGGTGCTGCTCAGCGTCGCCATCGCCTGGACGCTGACGTACCTGATCCTACGGCGCGGTGTCCGCCGGGGCATCGAACTGGCGGCGAAGATCCTCATCCCCACGCTGGTCCTGATGATTCTGGCCATCGTCATCCGCGGGCTCACGCTGCCGGGCGCCGGGGCCGGGCTCGACGTCCTGCTCAGCCCGGACTTCCGTGCCCTTCTCGATGCGCAGGTGTGGGTCGCCGCCTATGGGCAGGTGTTCTTCTCCTTCAGCATCGGCTTCGCCGTCATGATCGTTTATGCCAGCTACCTACCGCGGCGCAGCGATCTGTCCAACAGCGCCGTCATCGTCGGCATGGGGAACTCGGGGTTCGAATTCCTTGCCGCGCTCGGTGTTTTCTCCGTCCTCGGATTCCTTGCCACGCAGCAGGGCACCGGCGTCACCGAAGTGGTGGAGAGCGGAGTCGGCCTGGCCTTCGTCGCCTTCCCGCAGATCATCAACGAGATGCCGGGGCTCAACTCGCTGTTCGGCGTGTTGTTCTTCGGCGCCCTGCTGTTCGCCGGGCTCACCTCCGCCGTGTCGATCATGGAATGCGCCATCGCCGGTGTCCGCGAGAAGTTCCGCCTTTCACGCAGGGCCGCGATCAACTTGACCTGCGGCATCACTGCCGCGCTCAGCATCGCCTATGTGACTCGGGGCGGCCTGTACTACCTGGACGTGGTCGACCGTTTCGTGAACAACTTCGGCCTGATCTTCGCCGGCCTCGCCGAGGTGATCCTGATCGCCTGGATCGCCCGCCAGATCGGCCCTCTCCAGACACACATCAACCGGGACTCATACCTGCGGGTCGGCTGGTGGTGGAAAATATCCCTGATGGTGGTCACGCCGGTGCTGCTCTCCGTGATGGCGGCGATCAACGTCTACCAGGAGATCGTCAACCGATACGAGGATTACCCGCTCAGCGGCCTGCTCGTGATGGGTTGGGGCGTCGTACTGGCCACCTTCGTCCTGGCACTCGTACTGCAACGGATCCGCCGGCGCGACGAGCTTCCCCAAGCGACGGGAGACTGACATGGGCACGGATGCCGTCATCATGCTGCTGGTCGGGGCGATCGGCCTATGGGGCACATTCGCTGCCGCGGTGTGGAATTTCCTGCGCCGCTCCGCAGCCGCCGAGGACGGAGGCAGCGAATTCCCCTGACCAGATCCCGGTCCGCCGCCGGACCGGATGCGGCAGGCGGGTGTCGCACCCTCCCCATCTCGGTGCGCACGCCCGCGTGGCCGCCTGGTCTTCCAGAACTCGTCCGTGACGTCGGTGCCCAATCGGCCAAGGGCGATGTCGTGCGGGAGGATGACACGATGCCTGGTGATGCAGCGCCACGTGACGTGCTCCTCGCTGCCGGCGCCTGGGCGGCCGAGCAGCTACGCGACGAGGGTTTCGACTGGCGGCCACGGCAACTGATGCTGCGCCGTACGGCCGGAACCCTGCGGCAGGACATCCTTCTGGAGCCAAGCGCCCGCAACGAGCGAAGCGGCTCGATCAGGGTACTCACCGTTCTCGCCCTGTCCGATTCAGCGTTGCGCCGCTGGCGCAGCGCCCATCCGGACCGCGTCACCCGTCTCGACGACCATGTCTGCGGGCACTACCTCGGTTACGCCTGCGGAGACACTGACACCCGGGGAGAGATGGACCTGGGTGTCCCACACTTGCGGGAGAAGCAGCTGACGGACTGGTTGTCGCTCCTTCGCGAACACGCCATGCCGTGGTTCGCCGAGGCTGGCGACCCCGACCGGGTGACCGGGTCCCGAGCGGCCGACCACACCTCCTCGCCGGCCTGGATCGTGGAATGGCTGGCCAGCGTCGGACGTACGGACGTGGTGCCGGAATTCGTCGAGCGGCACGTCCAGCGCCACCGTGGATGGAAGGGGGCGGTGCGGCGGGGAGCGGCACTGGCCGCTGAGGGAGGATGTCCGGGAACGGTCGCGGACTGGCCGCTCGAACTCGGCTGGGTCGCTGCTCGGGTGACCGCCGAGGACAGACGATCACCAACCAACCGGCAGCCCGACGAGTATCGGGACGCGCCATGACGGCCAACGGCGATCACCCGACCGTCTTCGAAGCCGCTCGACGGTGCGACGTGCAAGCCGTCCAGGACCATCTCGGCGCAGCCGTCGCGCAGTTGCTGTCCCGGGGTCACCGGCCGTCCCGTTCCGCAGCCGGCGGCTCCCGAGCCTGATCCCGTCCGGATGCGGGCCGCCCAGTGGCGCGCCGCCAGCGCCGGATCGCCGCCGTCTTCAAGCGCTCACCGACGCGAGGCCTGCACGTTGTGGTCGACGGCATCCAGGACAGCCCTCGATCCCGATGCTGCCGGGGACGACGAGCGAGCCGTCGCTGAACGCCGCTGTCCGTAGCACCGGCGCTCCCTGCTGTGACCACTCACCACCCGGCACGGACGATCCCAATGTCGATCGCTTCCCCCTTACGGATGTCAAAAACGTGCCATGGGTGCCGTCGCACCGCCCAAGGTGGCAGAACTTTGACATTGAAGAGTCATCGATTTCAGCGCGCATCCAGGGATAACGCACCCCTCCAGGCCGGGCGGCTACAGAGTTGGAACATCTGAGAAATGTCAGAGTAATGACGCAGGGTCAGTCTGCTCTCACTAGCAACAGCCGACGGCACGGGGCGGGGAGCTCGGGACGCCGGCGGCTCGCCCGGGACATCTACCTCCGCACAATCCGCCGTGCCGCGACCCCGGCGTCACGCACCCTCCACCAGGAACGGAGTTCTCACATATGTCCTCCACCAGCAAGCGGATGCGCGCGCTTGTAGCCACGGGCGCCATCGGGACGACCATGGCCCTCGTGCTCGCCGGCTGTGGCGCCCGGGCCGGCGACGACACGGCAAGCGCCGGGTCGTCCGCGGCAGCCAGCTGCGTCGACACCTCCGGCGACACCGTCAAGCTCGGCTTCCTCAACTCCCTCACCGGCGGCATGGCGATCTCCGAGAAGACCGTCTCGAACGTGCTGCACATGGCCACCGACGAGATCAACGCCGACGGCGGCATCCTCGGCAAGAAGATCGAGTACGTCCAGGAAGACGGCGCTACCGACTGGCCCACCTTCGCGGAGAAGACCGAGAAGCTGCTCACCCAGGACTGCGTCGCCGCGATCTTCGGCGGTTGGACCTCGTCCTCCCGCAAGGCCGTGAAGCCGGTCGTCGAGAAGTTCAACGGCCTCTTCTTCTACCCGGTGCAGTACGAGGGCCTCGAGTCCTCGCCGAACATCTATTACACCGGCGCGACCACGAACCAGCAGATCATCCCGGCGATGGACTTCCTCGCCGCCAAGGGGGTGAAGACGCTGTTCCTCGCGGGCAGCGACTACGTCTTCCCCCGCACCGCGAACGCGATCATCAAGCTCTATGCGGCCAACCTCGGCATCAAGATCGTCGGCGAGGAGTACGTACCCCTCGACAAGGACGACTGGACCAGCCAGGTCGCGAAAATCGCAGCGGCCAAACCGGACTTCATCTTCAACACCATCAACGGCTCGTCGAACGTCGGCTTCATCAAGGCGTACTACGACGCCGGCCTCACCCCCGCGAAGACGCCGATCATCTCGGTGTCGATCGCCGAGGAGGAGGCGCCGGCCATGGGCCACGAGGTCACCGGCAACTACGCGTCCTGGAACTACTTCCAATCGCTCAAGACCGACACCAACCCGGAGTTCATCAAGAACTGGAAGGCCTATCCCAACAGCAGCGGCGTCACGTCCGACCCGATGGAAGCCGCCTACATCTCGCTGTACCTGTACAAGTCCCTCGTCGAGGCGGCCGGCTCGTTCGACGTCAACGCGGTGAACGCCGCAGCGAAGTCGAAGACCATCACGTTCGACGCGCCGGAGGGCAAGGTCACGCTCAACGGCGAGAACCACCACATCTCCAAGCCGGGCCACATCGGACGGATCAACGCCGACAACCAGTTCGATATCGTCTGGGCCTCGGACAAGTTCATCGAACCCGACCCGTACCTCGAAGGCTACGACTGGTTCCCGGCAGACATCCGCAAGCAGCTCACGGACGCGGCGGGCTGATCACCCTCGGGGTCGCATGTCACCGATGGCATGCGGCCCCTCCCCCATAGGACGCTAGAGAGAGCGAACGCACGTGGACGCATTGATGGCACCACTGCTGAACGGCAGCGCCCAGGGCGCGCTGCTCCTGCTCGCCGCGCTGGGCCTCTCGCTCACCTTCGGCCAAATGGGCGTGATCAACATGGCCCACGGCGAGTTCCTCATGATCGGCGCCTTCGCCGCCTACCTCGTCCAACAGGTAATCACCGCCAGCAACCTGTCGATCCCGGTCGCGCTGCCGGTCGCGTTCGTCGTCGCCGGCCTGTTCGGCCTCGTGCTGGAGGTCACCATCATCCGCTGGATGTACCGCAGACCCCTCGACACCCTGCTCGTCACGGTCGGCGTCGGCCTGATCCTTCAGCAGGCGGCATTGCAGATCTTCCCGTCCCAGGGTGTCCCGGTGGAGAAACCCCGCTGGCTCGACGGGCAGCTGACCATCCTCGGCTACGACTGGCCGCTGCGGCAGGTGTTCACCATCCTGCTCGCGACCGTCTGCGTCGCCGCGCTGTCAGCCTGGCTCAAGTACACCTCGTTCGGCCGCCGCATCCGGGCGACCGTGCACAACCGGGACCTCGCCGAGACCACGGGGATTTCCACCCGCAGCATCGACCGCCTCACCTTCTTCGTCGGGTCGGGTCTGGCCGGGGTCGCCGGCGTGGCCGCTTCGCTCATCGGCGGCACGAACTCCCAGATGGGCGCGCAGTACATCATCCCGGCCTTTCTCGTCGTCGCGGCCGGTGGCATCGGCCAGCTCAAGGGCACCGTCATCGCCGCGTGGGCGGTGGGTGTCGCCCTCTCGTTCTTCGCCTACTGGACGACCGGCAGCCTGGCGCAGGTGCTCGCCTTCATCCTCGTGATCGTCTTCCTGCAGCTGCGCCCGCAGGGCCTGTTCACGGTGCGAACCAGGAGTCTGGCATGACCAAGCTGAAGCCATGGATCTCTCTCAGCGGCATCGGGATGTTCGCCGTCCTGCTCCTGGCGGTCGCCCCCCTCGTCCTCACCGATCACTGGCTCAACAACCTCGGCAAGTACTGCTGCTGGGCCATCGCCGCCGTCGGCATCGGCCTGGCCTGGGGCCGGGGTGGGATGCTGGTGATGGGGCAGGGGGTGTTCTTCGCCCTCGGCGCCTATTCGATGGCCATGCACCTCACCCTGGAGACCGCCGGTGACCGGGTCCCCGGGTTCATGGTGCTCTACGATCCGCTCGCGCCCCTCCCGATGTTCTGGGAGCCGTTCCGGAGCGCGGGGTTCACCCTGCTGGCGATCATTCTGCTCCCGGTGGTCGTGGCCGGCGCCCTCGGCTACGCGCTGTTCAAGCGCCGGGTGAAGGGCGCCTACTTCGCGATCCTGACGCAGGCGCTCGCCGTCGCGCTGGCCACCCTGATCAGCTCCACGATCCGCGAGACCGGCGGCGACACCGGGCTCAGCGACTTCAAGTACTTCTTCGGCTTCGTGCTGAACGACCCGGCGAACAAGTTGTTGGTGTACCTCATCGCGGCCGCGCTGCTCATCGTGTGCCTGCTCGCGGTGTGGCAGCTCTACCGCAGCCGTTTCGGTGAGCTTCTCGTCGCCACCCGGGACGCCGAGGAGCGGGTGCGCTTCCTCGGCTACGACCCGGCCAACATCAAGCTTGTCGCCTTCGTTGTGTCCGCCCTGATGGCCAGCATCGGCGGAGCGCTGTTCGTGCCCATCGTCGGCATCATCACCCCGGCCGAGATCGGCGCCGCCGCCTCGATCTTCATGATCGCGGGCGTTGCCCTGGGCGGCCGCGCGTCGCTCTTCGGCCCCGCGCTCGGCGCGATGGCGGTCGGATGGGGTCAGTCGAGCCTCGGCTCGACCTGGCCCGACGGTTGGACCTACGTCCTCGGTCTGCTGTTCATCGTCGTCATTCTCTTGCTGCCGAACGGGCTGTCGTCGCTGCCGGCGAGGTTGGCTGCGGCACGCCGGAAGCCGGACGTGCCGCCCACTCCGGCGATCGCCGTCGCCGAGCTCGAAGAGGCTCGGTCGTGACCGC